>JBCDCO010000097.1:0-18002 GCA_039181635.1 Cyanobacteria bacterium P01_G01_bin.19
CCAAGTTCCTTTTGGCGGCGAGTGTGTGGGAACTGTAACGGCAGTAGGAGAGGGAGTCAAAAACTTCCAGCCAGGAGATGAGGTAATTGCAGCACAGGCAGTAGGGAGTTTGAGCAGTCATGTCACCGTCGATGCCAGGTTTGCCATCCTCAAACCAGAACATTTGAGTAATGCCGAAGCAGCAACAATCCCTACTACTTTCTTAACAGCTTATTATGGCTTGCACTATTTAGCTAACATCCAGCCAGGAGACAAAATCCTCATTCATGCTGCTGCTGGTGGGGTGGGACAAGCTGCGGTACAGTTGGCACAGCTAGCAGGTGCGGAAATATATGCCACTGCCTCGACTGGAAAGTGGGATTTTTTAAAGGCATCGGGCATCAAATACATCATGAATTCCCGCAACACCGATTTTGCCGACGAGATAATGAAGCTGACTAATGGTAAAGGAGTAGACATTATTCTCAATAGTCTCAACGGTGACTTTATTCCCAAAAACTTAGATATCCTCGCACCTCAAGGCAGATTTGTGGAAATCGGCAAGGTGGGTATTTGGAATCAGCAGCAGGTAACAGCTAGAAGAGAAGACGTAGCTTATTTCCCTTTCGATTTATTAGAAGTTTCAGATCGCGATCCCGATTTGATTACCAGTCTATTTGCCAAAATCAGAGAAAAATTTATTGATCGCCAGTTAAAACCTCTACCTCATAAAACATTTCCCATCCAGTCAGCTGATGATGCCTTTCGATATATGGCGCAGGCAAAGCACATCGGTAAAGTAGTTATCTCTCTCCCCGCCAATAATTCTATTGTCAAAGAAGATGGTTGCTATTTAATTACGGGGGGTATGGGTGCATTGGGTTTGCAGGTAGCTAGTTGGCTAGCCAAAGAAGGGGCAAAGCATTTGATTCTCGTGGGTAGAAGTCAACCAACTGAAACCGCACAGCAACAAATAAACGAGTTAAAGCAAGGTGGCGTTATCGTCGATCTGGTTCAGGCAGATATTGGCGATCGCCATGCGGTAAAAGATATGATTACTTCATATACCATCAAAGGAGTTATCCATGCTGCGGGCATTCTCGATGATAGCTTACTAAAGTCCCTATCTTGGAAACGTTTTCAAGCTGTATTGCAGCCCAAAGTAAAAGGTGCATGGAACCTACACCAAGCAACAAAGGATTTAGAACTAGACTGGTTTGTCTGCTTCTCCTCGGTTGTCTCAGTATTTGGCGCGGCAGGGCAAAGTAACTATGCTACTGCTAATGCCTATCTAGATCGCCTGATGGACTATCGGCGCAACCTGGGTTTGCCAGGAACGAGTATCAACTGGAGTATTTGGGATGAAGGAGGAATGGCTAGTCGCCTGACTCCTCAACAAAAGCAAAGATTGAGTCAGCAGGGACTAAAAGCGATCGCACCACAGCAGGGATTAAAGATCTTAAAACAGTTAATTCAACAGCAGGCAAGCCAAACCGTTGTCTTTACCGTAGACTGGCAAACTTTCCTCAGTCAACAGCCAGCAAATCCTTTGTTTGAGAAACTGCAACCGCAAGTAGGAAGTAAGCAAGCGGCAAGCACCTCTTTTATCCGACAGCTATTCGATCTTCCAGAAGCACAAAGACTCGATGCTTTACAAGCACACATCCGCACTCAAATAGCCAAAGTATTAGGCTATGCCGATGCTGAAGATGTCGATACTCAAGAAAAATTTGCCGACTTGGGCATGGATTCATTAATGGCAGTAGAGTTTAAAAACAACCTGCAAACAAGTTTTGGCGATGCCGTCTCTTTGACCGCAGCCTTTGATTATCCTACGATAGAGTTACTGACAGATTACATAGCTCAAGAACTGTCAAACTGTCAGATAGAACAGGCTTTTATTCCGCCTCAACCTCCTGAAAAGAAAAACACTGCGCCCGCAACTCCTGGGAAAGTATTACCGCAGCCAGAAAAGCCAGTTAAATTAAAGCAAACCCAACGCAGCAACATCAGCATTAAACCCGAATATTGCGAATTTAAACGATCGCCTGAATACATTAACCTCAAAAAAGATCTAGAACGTGTCGAACAACTGGGCAATCCTTTCTTCAGTCTGCATCAGGGTATTGCCAAAGACACTACCATTATTAGCGATCGCGAACTAATTAACTATTCCAGCTATAACTATCTAGGAATGTCTGGCGATCCGATTGTTACCGCCGCTGCCCAAAAAGCGATCGCCGAATACGGCACGTCGGTATCCGCTAGTCGCTTGCTTTCAGGCGAACGTCCCCTACATTTAGAATTAGAGCGAGAAATTGCCGACTTTATCGGGACTGAAGACGCAATTGTCTATGTTGGGGGACATGCTACCAATGTTAGTACGATTGGACACCTATTTGGCGATCGCGATTTAATTATCTGCGATTCCCTCAGCCATAACAGCATTAAGGAAGGTTGCAAACTATCGGGAGCAAAGATTATCGACTTCCCGCATAATGACTGCCAGGCATTAGAAGCAATCCTAGAAACAGAAAGAACCAAGTATCAGAAAGTATTAATTGCCGTAGAAGGCATCTACAGCACCGATGGCGATCTCGCACCATTGCCTGAAATAATCGAACTCAAGCAGCACTATCAAACTTTCTTACTGGTGGACGAGGCACACTCTATCGGCGTTTTGGGCTTATCTGGCAGAGGAATCGGCGAACACTTTAAGGTAAATCCCAACGATGTAGATTTGTGGATGGGTACGTTAAGCAAATCCTTTGCTAGCTGCGGAGGCTATATTGCCGCCAGCCAAGAACTAATTCAATATCTAAAATACACTGCCCCTGGCTTTGTATTTAGCGTCGGTATGTCCCCCGCCAACACCGCAGCCGCCTTGGCAGCCATCAGGTTACTCAAGTCAGAACCAGAACGAGCGATTAAACTGCAAAGTAGAGCTAAATTTTGCCTCGATTTAGCTAAAAGCAGTAATCTAAATACGGGTTACAGTGCCGATTCCCCGATTATTCCCATCATAGTCGGCGAACCAAACAAAGCAGTGCGCCTATCTCAACAGCTACAAACACAAGGAATCAATATCAATCCGATGGTCTATCCTTCTGTCCCCTTCGATGCCGCTAGACTACGTTTCTTTATCACCTGCTTGCATACTGAAGAGCAAATTCAATCGACGATGAATATTTTAGGGACTTGCGGACAAATAAAATCTCAGGCATTCTAGAATAGGAGCAATACGAATGGCATTTCATACTAAATCCGATTACCAACACGGGAGTGGAATATGCTTTTTAGCAATCACGCATTTTCTCCCGTCAAAGTATACTTTCTTAAATTTAGTTGAAAGAGCCGTAATTGTTCTGACTACATGCGGCTAAAGCCTTTGTCCTTTAGGACGCAATCGCTGTTATTTAACCCTAACGCTTAAAAAACCAACGCTGAAATAATTTTTCTAGTTCGATCCAGACAAACATCAACATACTAAAACCTACACAAATTAGCAGTTCGGTGGTATTTAATAAATGGGTACCGAAGAAATTGCGTAGGGGGGCAACGTAAATCAACATCAACTGCAACGCTGTAGTCAGAACAACTGCCCCTAAAACATAGGGATTAGAAAAAGGATTTGTTTCAATAGTTAATTTAAGATCGGAACGTATTGCGATCGCATGACCCATTTGTGCCAAACACAGAGTAGTAAAAACCATCGTTTTCCAGCGATCGGGATTGCCATCCTGCATATCAAGATTATACGACCAAACCATTAGGGTAATACTAATAATCGCAAACACAATCCCAATTCTGACCATATACCAGCCCATCCCACGAGCAAAAATACTTTCTTTAGGGCTATAGGGAGAACGGCGCATCACGTTGGGTTCGGCGGGTTCTAATGCCAGTGCTAGGGCGGGCAAACCATCGGTAACGAGATTCATCCATGAAGATTTGCAAGGGAACTAGGGGTACGCTACCCAAACCCAACAATGGGGCAGCAGCAATGGTTAATACCTCGCCAATATTACTACCAAGAATATATTTAATAAAGCGACGAATATTATCGTAAACCACCCTACCTTCTTCAGTAGCAGCAACGATAGTAGCAAAGTTATCGTCTAGCAGAATCATATCGCTAGCTTCTTTACTGACATCTGTACCCGTAATGCCCATTGCAATCCCGATATCTGCTTGCTTTAATGCAGGGGCATCGTTGACTCCATCCCCCGTCATCGCTACAAATTCACCACGTTTTTGTAATGCTTTAACGATGCGTAGCTTGTGTTCGGGAGAAACGCGGGCATAGACGCTAACTTTTCCTACCGCCTGTTCTAATTCTGTGTCGGACATGGTTTCTAATTCTTGCCCTGTCAGAGAATAGTCTTGAGGGGTAGCAATACCCAGTTTATGAGCGATCGCAATTGCCGTCAGGGGATGATCTCCTGTAATCATAATCGGACGAATACCCGCTCGCCTACATCGTTGTACTGCTTCTTCTACCTCAATTCTGGGAGTATCAATCATCCCCACCAAACCCAGCCAAATCAAATCCCGTTCGTTCTCGTCTTCAGTTTGACCTACAGGTATTTGGGCTAGATTTTTATAAGCAAAACCCAATACCCGCAAACCATTGGCTGCCAGTTGATTATTTATTTCCAAAATTTCTTCTTTACGTCGATCGTCAATTACTTCAACGGCTTCGCCTACTAAAATGCGATCGCATCGTTCTAAGACGGATTCTGCCGAACCCTTGGTATACATAATCTGGGGAAAAAGATCCGCATCTGTACTGGGATTTTTAACAATGACTGACATCCGTTTGCGATCTGAATCAAAGGGAAACTCGTCCACACGAGGCATCATGCGATCCATTTCTGATTTGGAAATAAAACCTTTTCCTGCCAAAGCCAATAATGCTCCCTCCGTCGGATCGCCCAGAATCGACCAATCAGTCCTTTTTTCTAAAATATTATGGTTGTTTTGCAGCAAAGCATCGTTACACAGTACGCTAGCTTTTAACAGCTTTCTTACTTCTGTTTCTGCTTCGATATGGTTGTTGTGTTGACAGTAAAATGTCCCCATAGGTTCGTAGCCTTCTCCCGTAACGCTGAAGTGATGGGAGGCGGTATATACTTTCTGCACTACCATTTTGTTTTGGGTAAGAGTTCCTGTCTTATCGGAACAAATAGTTGTCACCGAACCTAAAGTTTCCACCGCAGGGAGTTTGCGGATCAAAGCCTGACGGCGAATCATTTTCTGCGTGCCAATTGCTAGGGTAACGGTGACGACAGCAGGTAAGCCTTCGGGTACTACCGCTACTGCCATACTGAGGGATATTTCTAGTAGTTCATCAAAAAACTGCCAGCCAGAACGAATTACTCCACCGATTACTACTAAAACTACCAGTGCCATCGAACCGCTAACCAGCACGTTACCCAGTTGGGTCATTCTTTGTTGCAACGGTGTAGGTTCGCTTTCCACTCCCTGAATCATGGCAGCAATACGCCCAATCTCACTATCCATACCCGTTTTGGTAATGATCGCTTTACCCCTACCTTTTACTACTTCCGTACCTTTGAACACCACGTTAGTGCGATCGCCGAGGGGAGCATCTTCAGCTAAAATAGCATTAGCATTTTTATCGACAGCAGTAGCTTCTCCAGTCAAGGTAGATTCGGCAATTTGCAAATTTTGCGCTTCTAATAACCTAGCGTCCGCAGCAATTTGTACTCCCGCTTCCAAAAGCATCGCATCACCTGGAACTAACTCTTTAGCAGCAATTTCTTGAGTGACACCATCACGAATTACCCGCACTTCGGGGGCAGACAGTTTTTTAAGGGCAGCTAAAGCTTGTTCTGCCCTACTTTCTTGTAAATAACCTAAAAGACCGTTAAGGATTACAATAGCAAAAATAGCGATCGCATCTTTGGGAAAACTGCCTTGACGCAGATCTAATACTGCCGATACAACAGCCACCGCAATCAGCATCACCAACATGATATTGGTAAACTGATCCCATAAAATGCTTAGAGGACTGCGTTTGCCCGTTTCTTTTAATTCGTTGAAGCCAAAATACTGCTGGCGAATATAGACGCGATCAATACTCAATCCTCTTTGGGCATCGCTTTGCAGTAACTCTACAGTTTCTGAGGAACTAAGGGCATGAGCAGGTTTGTCTAAGCTAGGAACATCTTCAATCTGAGATGTAGTGGGAAAATTCATAATAATTTTTATGGTTGAGCAAAATTAATGAAGGTAAAAGCCAAGAAATTGTCAAAATTAGGCTCAATTTGCGATGCGATTGACTGGCAATGGATTTACGAACAGATTCTATTGAGATTAATTTTTATAATTAGTCGATGTAGCAGGGAAACTAATAGTAAACCAACAATTGAATCGAGATTTGTAACTGACTCGACTAACATATCAAATGGTTTTGGCAGGGCTATGACAATTGTGTATCGGTTTTGACAAATGCCCAGGTGCAAACGCGATCGCAATCTGAAGTTATCTAAAAAAATTTGGCACAAGATGGGGCAATTGCCAGAATACATAACCAATAGTGCTAAAGAAAACAGTGTTACCAAAACTGAGGAGATAACCAACGCACATCAGTAAGCCATCCGATTCAATGGTGGCTACTGCTAAAAGCAGAATAGCGATCGCAGGTAAGGGATTAGTGAAAGGAATCGGTAACATCAGCAACACCGATAACCAAGCAATACAGAGACCATTACCCCTCCAGGCATAAGGATGCTTGCTAATACCCACCCAGCGCGATCGGACGATTCTTTCCAACCAAGTAATTAGACGGCGAACGCTTTTTAGCAATTGCTGAGTCAAGGTACGGGGAAACTTAAAACGTGCCACCCGTTTGGGCAACCAAGGAGATTTCCGTCCCAATGCCATTTGTCCTCCTAAAATCAAACAGCCCAAACCCATAACTCCCGATAACCCTGGAGGCATGGGAAACAAAAAAGGCAATACTAATAAACTAATTACCAAACAAAAACCCCGCTTTCCCGTCTGGCGCAAAATTTCGGCGATCGAGATCGGCTGGACTGACAGTTTAATTAGTAACCGATTGAGTTCTTGAGAGAAACGGAGAGACATTAATTTTTAGTATGGCAAAATAGTTTGTAGATTGTATGTTTTTGGTGTGTCAGTTTTGACAAGGATCGTAATATCGATTTTTTAGGGAAAATGAATTACCACTACCGAAATATTTTCATGGGAACGGGCGATCGCTTCGGGAATTGTACCGACTGCCGAACGAGAACCCATTCTGGTTTCAAAGGTTTTTACTGGTAGTAGCAATAGGTCGTGTTTGTAGATTTTACTTGAAACTTCTTTAATGAAGTTGCCCTGTGCTTGACCGATAACCGTATCTTCGCCAAGGTTTGCTAGTTCCTGGGCAGACTAGTTGAGTTTAACTTTTTGGCTAAATATTTGCTTCTTGCCTGATGATTCGGGCATTTTTTCGGTACTGGGTACTTGTCTACCCCATCTTTCTGTTACCAAAGGAGAAGCAATGCAGGTAACTAGAATCATCGCTACAATTCCGTTAACTGTAGTGCGATCCACTAGTTCTATTTCGTATGCCACCGTAATTGCTGCCAGGGTGGAAGCAGCCTGGGCGATCGACAGACCAAAGATAACCATCGTACTGGGTAACTTATAGCCAAACCACTTACCCGCAATCCATGCTGCTAAATATTTACTAATCAATTCTGCCACAATCATCACTCCCGCGATCGCCAATGATTGTGGTTCGCGGACTAAAATCAACGGATCGATTAGCATCCCCACAGAGATCAGAAAAAATGGCACGAACAAAGTGTTGCCAATAAACTGGATGCGATTCATCAAAGGACTTAATTGACGTGAGTTCGAAGTTCGGAATTCGGAGTCCTAAAGGATACCGCTTCGCATATTAAGAGTTATGTTATTCATAACGAAAGAATCAGGAATTCAGACTTTTAAAAATTAAAGAGTTACACAATTTTTAAGTTTTTATCGTTCCGTCGAGCTCACGTTAATTGGGGAATCAGAGGCGTTAAAGCAATTCCCGCCAAAAAGGCAGTTAAGACTATGATCATTTAGCTTGAATTAAATTATTTCATTTTAAAACTGCTCTAACTGTTATTAAAATCGACTCCCACATATAAATCCGCCAGTTCCAATTCCAGATCTACAGCAGCCAGTTTGATTACTGCATCCTTGGTATCGTATTCCAATAACAACCAACCTGAATCAGTTTTGGTGTGTTGTATGACATGATATTTCTGCTGGGAAATTAAGATATATTCCTGCATTTCGGGAATCGAACGATAGTAAGTAAATTTGTCCCCTTGATCGTAATTTTGAGTTGAGGCAGAAAGTACCTCGCCAATCAGAATGGGATTGGTTACAGTGGTTGTACCCTTGTCTGCATAAATAGGTTCTCCTTCAATTAACATCACATCAGGATAGGTGTAGACACGATGGCGGGGTATCCACAACCGTACATCGGCGATATAAACCCGATAGTTTTGCTTTCTAAGATTAAACTTTAAGCTGCTGTAGAAATTGCCAGAAATTTCATTATGGTTGGTTGTTCCTCCTGTCATGGGAATAATTTCTCCGTCGCGGTATTCGCTTTTGTATTCGGCTTCTGCCTCCAACTTGAGATATTCTTCTGGAGTGTAATTACGGGATTGTAACTGCATGATGTGAGAAGGGGAACTTTATTGCTTTAATCTTAAGTTTAATTTCTTCGGACTGCTAATTTTTCTTTGAGGCTAGAAACAATTAAACTTCCTGCGGTCAGAGGTAAAACCAACCAGCGCATAATGTTGGTATATGTAGGAAAAGCCCCTTGTCCAGCGGCATTGAGGATCAGATAACTAGTGTAGGCTATGTAATAAAATAGGAATAGTAGGGCTTCTATGCGATCGATGCGTTGACCAGAATAAAAAATTGGCAGACAGGCAAGAGCCACGGCGATCGCAACAGGAAGATCGAATTGAATTAAAGCTTCTTTAACCTGAATACTATTGGGGGAAATTGTACCTGCTACTCCTAAGACAACCAAAATATTGAAAATATTACTACCCAAGACATTTCCCACCGCAATATCTCTCTCTACTCGAAAACTCGCCACTACGGAAGTAGCTAACTCTGGTAAGGATGTTCCAATAGCCACAATAGTCAAACCAATCAGTAACTCGTTAACTCCCAAAGCCTCAGCAATAGTTACCGCCGAGTCAACCAGCCAGCGCGAACCCAATACGAGTAGAGCTAAACCACCGATAATAAAAGCAATATTCTTAACCCACAAGCTAGGAGTAATTTGACCGTCAAAGCTATATTCTTCAGTAAATTCATCTTGGGTTCTTTTCTGTTTACTACTTTGATAAATCAAAGAAAAAGTGTAGGTTACACCACCGACGAGCAAGATAATACCGTCAACCCTGCTGAGTTTTCCGTCCAAACAGAAGATTAATAGTAATGCGGAAACGCCAATCATAATTGGCACGTCAGAGCGAATAATTTGTTTGGTGACAGTTAGAGGCGCAACCAATGCAGATAAGCCTAAGATTAACAACACATTGCAGATATTACTACCTACTACATTACCCATAGCAATGTCCCCTTGTCCTGAAAAGCTAGACATAGTACTAACAAACATTTCTGGTGCGCTCGTACCGTAAGCAACAATAGTTAGTCCGATAATTAGGGGAGAAATTTGTAAAGCAGCAGCGACGCGAGATGCACCCTTGACTAAAAATTCTGCCCCAGCTACTAGTAGTACTAGTCCAGCTATCAATAGCCCACATGTTGTCGGAGTCATAGAAGAAGAAATATTTATTTAATAAAGTGCCTGAATAAAGCGATCGCAGGTCAAGTTCAGAAGATAAGATTCTAGATAAAAATCTTTTGGTTTAAGTCGATCGGCTAGTATTTTTTACAATCATCAGACTACAAAATTAATTTGTGAATCTAGTGTTGTTAGTATGTCAGTTTTGACAAACCTAAAATCCTTATAGATTTCCGATTAAAGCCCATAAAGTTTAATAATCAAAATAGGCGTGACGATCGCCATTAAAATGTTCATCGGGATGCCAACGCGGAAAAAGTCGCTAAATTTATAACCCCCAGGACTATAGACCATCGTATTAGTTTGATAGCCAATAGGGGTCATAAAGCTATTGGAGGCAGCAAAAGTCACCGCAAACATCATGGCAATGGGGTTAAGATCGAGAGACTTGGCTACTTCAGCAGCAATGGGAAGCAATAAGACTACCGAAGCGTTGTTAGAAAGCATCTCGGTAATTAAAGAAGTTGCCACAAAAAAGAACAACAAGATCCAGTAACCGTTTAAATTTCCTCCTATCACCAGCAAACTATCGGCAAGCCATTTAGTTGCTCCAGAATTTTCCATTGCCGTACCCAGAGGAATCAACCCTGCCAAAAGAAAAATAACGTCCCAACGTACTGCACCATAGACTTCTCCTGGTTTGAGAACTCCTGTAACAATCATTAGCACCACGCCAATCAAAGCACTAACTAGAATCGGCAACCAATCAAAAGCAGCAACAACAATTACTGCCAAGATAATAGCGATCGCGATCCAGGCTTTCTCCCGCCGAATTGCTTCGGGTTGTTTTTGTTCGATAACTAGTAATTCCCTAGTGGTTTGCAAACCCAACAAACTTTGTTTTGCCCCCTGTACCAACAGCAGATCACCAAACCTTAAAGGAGTAGTATTCAAGCGATCGCGAATTAATGATTCTCCCCGACGAATAGCTAATACAGTTAAGTTATAGCGTTGGCGAAATTTTAAGTCTTTGAGAGTAGTGCCGATTAAGCGGGAATTAGACAGAATTAATACTTCTGCTACGTCTTCATCTGCCGAACTAAGCTCGGTTTCCAAACTTTGGGAGCTAAATTTAATATCTGGCAGAATATCTAAATCTTGTTCGGTGCGGATTTTAAGTACATCTTCGCTTTTGCCCCGCACCATCAGAATATCATTGGCGCAAATAGGACGACTGGCAATTGGTTGAGGGAGTCTTTCGCCGTCACGGATAATTTCTAAAATATCTACTTGAAAATCTCGTCTTAGTTGTGCCGTGCGTAAAGTTTTGCCAATTAATTTCGAGTTGGGTTTAACAATTACTTCAGTGACATAATCTTCTAGTCCATAGTCTTCAGATACGCGATCGCTATTTAAGTCTCGACGATTGGGTAACAAACGCGGGGCAATAAATGCCAAAAAAACTAAGCCGATGGAGAAGGTAATAATACCCAACGCGGTGAACTGAAACAGTTTGAATTCCCCATAGCCCAAATCCTCGGCGATGCCACTAGCCAAGACGTTGGTAGACGTACCAATTACCGTAATCATGCCCCCCAAGATAGTGACAAAAGACAAGGGCATTAACAATTTAGAAGGGGAGACATCCCGTTTGCGACACCAATCTTCCACAATCGGTAAAAAGATCGCCACAACTGCCGTGTTGTTAATAAATCCCGATATTGGCCCTACTGATAGTCCCATCACCATAATCTGACGGGAGATACTTTTGCCACCCCATCTAAGCAGCAAATCGCGAAACACCTGCACTACCCCAGTGCGAGTAATCCCCGCACTCAAGATAAACATCGCCATCACGGTAATAGTGGCAGAATTGCTAAACCCCGCTACACCTTCTTCGGGAGTCACCAATCCTAAAACAATTAACACTACTGCCACACAAAGGGCGGTAATATCGACGGGCAACCATTCAGCAATAAAACAGACAAGGGCAGCAACTACTACCCCCAGAGTCAAAAATATAGTCATTTCGTTTACAGCCGTTTTCAGTTGGATAGATTAGGTTTTTAATTAATTAGTTCGTAGCTATAAGCTTTAAGCCTTTTAAAGAGTAAAAGATAGTTGTGGTCTATATCATGCAAAAAGCGCAGTAATATTTGCGTGGGATTTATTTATAGAAATCTGCCTCCCTACCAATACAAGCACCACCACCAAAAACCAAATATTCTTTGAGGTTATTGGTATTAAAAGCTAGCCCTTTAGACTTTGCCCAAAAGGTTCGCCCCTCGACATATTCATCAACAGTGCTTTCCGCGCCGTAAACCTCGAAGTTGACCACTTCATCTCGGCCCGAATAGCAGCTTAAATTATCGCTCATGGTTAATTTATTAGGAGGTGTAGTAATACCGCGCTCGATGATACACAGTCCTCCTGCGAAGTTGAGATTGTGTTCTCCCGTTGCATCTTTAACTTTTACCTCGTGGGCAAATTTATATTCATCGGCAAAAGGCCCCGCAACAATTTCACTGCGTAGAATTTCTCTTCCGCCTGAGAAGCAAGCAATTGTACTAGGGGGAGTTACGGTTTTAGTTTTGGCTAATGCTACGGTAGGGGCATAACTCCAAAACACCCAGCAACAAAGTAGCGAGCAGATAATTCTCATCATTTCAAGCTAAACTCTTAAAAAAGCTAATGGCTAACAGCTAATAGCTGCCTTCACATATCAATTAGTGCCTAACATCGGTTCTTTAAAGAAAGGCGATCGCAATATACAAAGCTGCTACCGCAAGCTGTACGCCCATTACAGGAATGCCGTATTTCAAAAAGCGACTAAAAGTAATTCGACCGCCGTGTAACTCTGCTACCCCTGCTGCTACGATATTAGAAGACGCACCCATCAATGTACCGTTACCTCCAAGAGTCGCCCCAAAAATCATGGCGTAGAACAAGGGCAAAACTTCAGGGGGTAGTTGACCGTTAAAGCCTGGATCGAGGATTTCTGCCCCAACAAAACCGACATTGACCACATACTGTTTGAGTAAAGGCACCATTGCCACTACTAAGGGAATATTTGGCACGACACTAGACAGCAAACCGACTACCATTAATAAGCATAAAGACCCCAGCGCAATATTTTTACCGAGAATTACCGCCAATAGACCAGAAATACTATCTAATACTCCCGTTTTTTCCAGCCCGCCAATCAAGACAAAGGTAGACATAAAAAAGACCAGGGTACTCCAATCTACATCCCTCAAAATATTATTGACCGAATCAATCTTAGTATGGTCTGCCAGAAATAAAGCGATCGCAGCCCCCAACAACGCTACCGCAGCAGGAGGAATGGGAGTCGGTAAAGTTTCACCAATCACAAAAAAGGTCAGCACTACTGCCATCAACACACCACCCCACATTAGGACTTTAGGATGGTTAATCTTGGGCTGGGGTAAGTTTTTGGTATCTGCTAGTTTTTTATGCCAGATATCGCGGAAAAGAAAAGGAGCTAAAACTAAAATTGCCCCGACAGCGATCGCTCCTCCTAAACTCAAACGAGCCAAATAATTGTTAAAGCTGAGGTTGACCGCATCCCCCACAATAAAGGTAGCTGGATCGCCCACTAAAGTTAATAACCCCGCACTATTTGCCACAAATACCATCAAAATCAACAGGGGAACAAAATCAATGCCCACTTCCGCAGCGATGGGAGGAATTAAAGGAGCAAGTAACATCACCGTGGTTGCGTTGGGCAATACCGCACAAATCAGGGTAGTAATGGCGATCGTACCCAGGACTAAACGCTTACCTTCGCCCTTTGCCAGCATCACCATTTGCGTACCCAGGTAGGCAAAGATATTCGTTGGTTCAAATGCCCGTACCAATACCATTACGCCGAAAAATAAGGCTAGAGTAGCGTAACTTTGACTGATGTAGCCAACTGCCTGGTTGAGAGTCATTACGTGGGCAAATACCAGCACTAAAGCCCCTAATAAAGCAGCAATAGTTAAGTGCAGTCGTTCTGTAAGTATTGCGCCGATGACCGTAGCAAAGGTAGCTGCTGCCACGATCGCTGGTAGATTATTAGTAATTTCCATAGTTAGTGAAGTGAAGATAGAAGGTCAATCGATCAATTGATAGTTGCCTAAAAAAAGGGCAGTTAGCTATTACGACTAACTGTCCTGGATGGTCTAAGGTGAGGAGTCGCCTGCCAACAGTAAACTTTTATATCTGATTACAATTGACAGACAAGACTTTAACTATGTAATACTTTTCTAGCTTTCCTAAATGAAATTGGTGGATAGGGCAAAGTACAAGCTAAAATTCGACGATTGCCCCAAGGCTTCCAGCGATCGCACAGATCCTCTGCTACTGGTTTAATCGAACCTTGGGAAGGTAATTCAACTTGTAGGGTAGTTAAGCGATCTCCTGCTTCAGTCTCGCGACATCCATAGCCAATAACTTTTCCTTTGATGTCAGTAGCCTTATGACGTACTTTGTCACCAATCTTAAATTGCAACATATTTAATCTCCTTGTTTAAACTTAAATTCACGTTTATCGCCAAAAATGATGGCTCGAATAAAACAATTGATCGTTTAAGCTGCGATTTTTCTCTGAGGAGATTGAATTACTATCGGTAGTTGGTGACGTACAAAACGCCATTCACTGTAACTATCTTCTATGTTCCTAAAAGAAATCTGTTTTAAAGGTTTTACCTTCAGGGTCAAAAAATAGGTCGAAGCGGTAAGACGGCAGCCAAAACCCACTACTCGACCTACTTTTTCCGTTTGCCTGTGCTGTACTATATCGCCAATTTTAAACATTATAGTGAGTCTCCTTAATAACTGATGAACGTTGAAAAGAGCAGTTAATAAATAAGGAGGATGACGAGACTTTCTAGATAAATTTTGGTATTTACTGTCTCTTCAATCCCCTCTCAATGCCGACGAGGTTAGCTGACGGGCTAGGACTGAGAGATGTCCCTTTCTAGTTAGAAATACGCCCCAAAATTTGGTTTCCCCGCTTCTTTTTGCAGAACTAGGCTGACTGAACTCTAATCATAACGATAAGTTACGATTGTGAATATTATGTGTCTTCAATCTTTCAATTTTGACAAACGAATATTTTACTAATAACCAAAATCCCTATGCAGTTTTAACCCGAACTTTTTCAGCAACGGGTCTAAATACGCGCTTCTTGGAGGAATTTGTAGGATGTATGACTCTAAAGTCCTGGGGACAGGGTAGCCATTGGGTATCTAAGTCCTTAACGGTAGTTTTTCGATTGGATTTAGGACTAATAATTTTGACCTTGGTAGTTGGCAAACATTTATTGTTAACGATTCTTTTACCAAAGCCAACAACAATACCGATATTTCCTGTTGCTTGATGTTTGACGCAATCGCCGAGATTCAACATACAATTACCTCGCTAAACATAACAGCTATTACTAGCTCTGGTTGCATATTAAGCAAGCCATATCAAAATCTTGTGTCGGTTTCGTGTCAATCTTGACAAACCTTTTCGGTCATAAATCTTTTAGTTAGCAAATCTTCTGTAGCAGACAAGAAACTCATTTTATTCATAATTAATCGCCTACCCTAAATTGAATGTAACTATACTTTTCTATGTTTGGCTTTAGATTTACCTTTCTGTTTGCTATCAGTGGGAAATAGCCAAGAGAGAATTGCGATCGCCAACCCAAAGAAAGCAATAATAGTTACTTGAGTCAATAAAACTAGAAACATTTTTGAAAACTCCTGTAGTTAGTCATTGCATAGATATTTTCAATTGCTTCTTTTAATCTTTGGTAGATTAATTAAAAAGATTGAAGAGAATATACCGCTTGTTTATTAGTAGCGGAAAGCCAAGAGATTAAGGAATCATTTTGGATTTATATGCTATCTATTTGGTTTTTCATTCCAATGACAGATAAATGTCAACTTTGACATACAACTACTAAGAACTTCAATCTCTTAAATCGTTAATAATTTTTTCCAAATACCAAACTAGCGAACGGTTAGGATATCTTTGTTTGGTTCGAGCAATTATTCGCTCGACCTGACCTGGAATGAATTCATCACTATCGCCATATAGCAACAATCAAATTTCCAGGCGTAACATCAGGCATTTACTTGCTTGCCAAAGACGTTGCCAATAACGCCAAAAATAATGACCCAGCATCACAATTGCAAAGTACAAAACTCTAAGACTTATATCTAATACTTAATCAACGTTTTAACTCCTACGCCGACAGCATTTTCCGCTACATATGCAACAATTTTACCCGCTACATCAATTTGAGTCGCTTTTTCAATTCCCTCCAATCCTGGAGAAGAATTTACTTCCATGACTACAGGACCATGATTAGAACGAAGTAAATCTACTCCTGCCACATTTAAACCCATTGCCTTAGCTGCTTTGATGGCGGTAGTTCTTTCTTCAATCGAAAGCTGAATGGCTTCAGTATTGCCCCCACGATGAAGGTTAGAGCGGAATTCGCCTTTTGCTCCCTGGCATTTCATGGCAGCAATTACCTTTCCATTGACCACAAAGCAACGTAAGTCTGCATCACCAGCTTCTTTGATATATTCCTGTACCAAAATATTGGCATCCAAACCCCGAAAAGCTTCAATTACCGACTTTGCAGCTTGATAGGTTTCTGCTAGCACTACTCCGATGCCTTGAGTACCTTCTAATAGTTTGATTACCAAAGGCGCACCGCCAACAGTCTCGATCAAACCATCAATGTCTTGGGTAGCGTGGGCAAAACCAGTTACGGGCAAACCGACTCCTTCCCTGGCTAAGATTTGCATGCAGCGCAGTTTATCGCGACTGCGGGAAATCGCCTGGGACTCATTGGCACTAAACACTCCCATAACTTCAAATTGGCGCACTACCGCAGTACCGTAAAAAGTTCTCGATGCACCAATACGGGGAATCACCGCATCAAAGTTTTCTAGGGGGTTGCCGTTGAACATAATACTAGGACGGCTGGAAGTAATGTTCATGTAGCAACGGAGATAGGGAATTACTCTTACCTGATGTCCTCGTTGTTCTCCCGCTTCTTTTAATCTTTTAGTGGAGTAAAGGGAAGAATCTTGAGATAAGATGGCTATTTTCATAATCTAAACTCTAAATAACAATGTCTGGTTCTAATGGGGGGAACTTTGCAGAAAAGACTTACCTGGATCGATAGAAAAACGTTTTCTTAGTGCCTGTCTGCCCAACAGCATGCGAAAGCCCATTACATCTCGGTTGGTTAGGGTTAATTCTCCTTGCCACTGATGTTCCCCTAATTGGATCGTTGTTAAAACTACAGGTCTAGTTTGAGCATGTCCCCCAGAACTAGTTACTTTGCGGTATTCCAATAACTCCGCTTCTGCTGTGATGCGGTGTTTGTTGTCTCGTTGTCGGGGATGAATTTCAAAACGAATCATTATCTTGCCATCTTGTTGAAATTCTTGGCAGTTAAAAGCGTGTAAAGCCGAAGTACGTGCCCCTGTATCGATTTTGGCTTTAATGCGATCGACTCCTAGATCTGGCAGACTCAACATTTCCCGCCAACCGATCGTTATTAATTGCTTGGCGGTTGTAGATTTAATTTGTTTCATCTAAATAAATAATTGCGATCGCTAGGCAATTTTAGGGCGATCGTATCTTTTAATTGGTGCGAGTATCAGTTTTTTACCATTGAGGTTAGGGTGGATGACTTTGTAGTCTTCCGAACAGGGCAGCCATTGAGTTTGTAAGTCTTTGACAGTAATCTTTTTATTAGATTCGGAACTGATCGTTTTTACCTTGACCGCTGACAGACATTTGTTATTTACTATCCGTTTACCAAAACCAATAACGATGCCGATATTGTCTGTTTCTATATGCTTAACGCGTTGCGAAGCCATGCCGCTAGGCTTATCGCCGAGACTAAACATTATTATTTCGCTCCCAAAAAACTGCGAATCAAAACTTCTTTGAGTTTCCAATTTTAGTCCAGCGATTTTTCAATCAAATGTCTTTAGTATGTCAGATTTGACAAACTTGAGTATTCTAAACTTTAAATACTAAGCTCTGGCTGCTAAAGCAGATTGCGATCGCATCTGTGATTCGGTAGCCAAGCGACGAATTGCTCTGGTTAACAAGAAAAAATTTTGACTGGGGTACAATAAACCAGTTTCTTCTGGAACGACGACATACTTTAAGCCTCCTAAGTTAGAAGCAATTACGGGAGTAC
>JBCDCO010000098.1:0-17966 GCA_039181635.1 Cyanobacteria bacterium P01_G01_bin.19
AGAAAGATTCCTTGTCCTGGCTGGGGTTCGACATTCCAAACGGTATTTAAAGCATCCTGAAGTTGGGCAAAAATTCCTGAAGCACCCAACATCAACACTCCAATACTAATCAAAGACGCCAATCCTCTAATTTTTGGCTGGCTGATATTGTTTAAAGCCATCAATACGGGTTCGATAGCATCTTCCCCCACTATTCCTGTTAGCTGCTCCATAATTTGCTCTTGGGCAGCATCTTGCCCAAAAAAAGCTCCTGCGATCGCGATCGCGATAACCAGCAAAGGAGATATAGAAAAAACCGTGTAATAAGCCAAAGCTGCGGCAATTCGCGACGCTTTGTCTTCTTGCCACTCTTGAAAGGTTCGTTTTAATAATTGTCCGACTTTAGGTAAGTTCATTTAGTACTAGTTTTGATGATTTTAAATATATTTGCTCTAGCCTATGGGTATTATTTAAGATTTTTGCAAAAAGTGCTTCCATACATGTTATTTCGGATGAAGTTTTTATTAATCGTATTTGCTAAAGCAGTATAAGTAAAACCACGTAGTAGTATATCTGTGTATAAAAAATTCCAGACTTTAAAATATACAAGATATAAATGGGCTATAAAAATTTAATAATCAAAAGTTTTGCGGCAGGGATTTTGCTGTCTTGTCTTCCAAGCAGCATGATTGCTTGGGGAAATTCAGTTAATCGCCACCAGATAAATTACGTCAAATCATCAAAAGTACCCCACTATGAGATTCGTCCTCAAGAAATTACTCATATACTTATTGGAGCGAGGATTATTACCCGATTTTCACCGCGAAACGATCAAGGAGAAAAAATCGAGTTGGCTAAATTAGCTTCAGAGCTGGGGTACGATCATTTTAATTGGGTAAGCTATGTCGAACAAGATCCGCACGGGATTGTCGATCGCCAAGGAAATGCGATGCTAACGCCTTATAACGATCCTCCCGTAGGAGGCTATCAATATGATCGCGCCGATCAATTTCCTTTTTATTGGGACGTTGTTAGCTGTGACTCGTGCAATCAACGCCATCACATAAATGACCACAATAATTCGCAGCGGTATAGCTTGACGTTTGAAGATGCTCCTGCCGACTATCGTCTCCAACCAGAGGAATCTATCGAATTTTTAACCAGCTTGGTAGGAGTTAAAAAACTTGATTTAGAGAATAATAATGTAGAGTGGGATGCAATCCATACATTTCGCTGGAAATTGACCAATCCTCGCCCCAACTATAGCCACGTATCTCTAATAGAAAAGGATGTAGATTTTAACCAGCTATCGCCAACACTGCTAAACACTATGGTATTGGATGGCGCAGTGTTAGACAATCAAATCGAATTATCTGATATTTCTGGTGTGGATTGGTGAAAGCTTGAAGCAGTTTGTTATTTAGTAGTTACGCTAAAGCTTACTGGCGATCGCCTGGCAAAGTCGCGCTCGAAACAAAAAAGAGAAGATTAGCAGCGTTAATCTTCTCTTTGATGGAAAATTTTGTTAGATCCAGATTAGGGGACGGTATTAGCCTCTGAATCCTCTGCGGATTGTGAATTGCCGCTGTTAGAAACAATTTCTTTGATTTGAGGGTTGTTCAAAAACACTTTTGTATCCTCGATTAACTGCTCGCCCCAAAGATTATCTTTAAGAAATTGAATATCTGCATAACGGCTGTCTAATTTCAACGCAGCTTTACCCAAAGAGATTGCTTTCTGGGTTTTTCCTTCGACAAACCAAGCCACAGCCAAAGCTAACTGAGGCTCTGCCTGTTCGCCATCTACTTCGATTACCGACTCCCATTTGGCGATCGCTTCAGAGCGATCGCTTTGCTCGTACTCTACCAAACCTACATTATTAAGTGCAGGCCAGAAGGTTGCATCTATTGCAAACGCCTCTTCGTAAGATTCAATTGCATCGTCAAATTTAGCCAGCTTGAGATAGGTATTGCCCAAATCAAACAATGCTTCGGGAGAGTTGCCTTCTATCTCCAGCCCTTTTTCTAATTTTTTCCTTGCTGCTTCGTATTCTCCCTGCTGGAAATAGGCATTTCCCAGACTAAATAATACGCCCTCTTCTTCTGGCGCGAGCAATTCTGCCTGTTCTAAAATGCTTATTCCCTGTTCTAACTGTTCTTGCTGAACGTATAGATTACCCAGGATAAACCAGACTTCGTAATTATCTGGAGCTAGCTGAGTTGCCAATTCTGCTCTGGGTAAGGCTAAATCGTATTGTTGAAAGCGAATTAGCTGCACCGCCTCTTGAAGCAACTGCAACCCTTGGGATTCCAATTTTTCCGAATCTATTTTTGGTAGATATGGTAGTACAGCTTGTCCCCTAACTGGCAAAGATATGCTAGAAATGCCAGCGCAAGCTACTAAAGAAATTAACCAGTTAAGTTTAGGCACAATACTATTTCAAATTTAAAAGTTAATTGATACTCACAAGTTACTTCATTGTCTTGCCTAACGGCAAACTTTGAGATTGTTATATCAGCCAAAAGGCAGAATTGTCTGCGATCTGGGAAGAGAATTTCCCTTTTTCATAAATAATAAAGCTAACATAAAGAAAGAAGATACATATCTTATGAGTTTGGCGATCGCCTACATCTCTTTATTCTAATTATTATTTTAAATCTGTAAATCGCGCCTATTTGGCGTTTGGCAGCTGGATGCAGCCTTGGCTCCAGATGCTGCGCGCAGAAAAATTATTTATTTATATGAAATCAGTTATAAATCAAAAACCAAAAGGATTTCCCAGTATAGCCACGGGACTAGCCGCCCTATGTTTTATCTTAATTAGCTCGATCAGCTATGTCTTAGTCAGAAGTTCTAGTCAAGAAATCGATCTTCAAGATTTAACTGTGAAAGTCAAGGAAGAAGACTTAAACATAGAAATTGCTGCCAGCGGCAGAATTGAGCCAATTAAAAGCGTAAACGTCAGTCCTAAAGAACCCGCCAGACTAGTTAAGCTTTTTGTCGAACAAGGCGATCGCGTTGATGCGGGTCAAACTTTGGCAATTATGGAAAACAGAGAGCTTGCCAATCAAATCTCTCGTAACGAAGCCGAATTAAGACAAAACCAAGCTGGTTTAGCCGAAGGAAAAGCCAAAATTAATGCAGAGATAGCCCAAGCACGAGCCAGACTCAAACAGGCAGAAGCAAGATTGACCAGAGTCCAAAATAGAATTCCCAAGGATATCGAACAGACACAAGCTCAAATCAATGCGGCAACATCTCGTTTTCGACTAATAGAAGAACGTTTAAAGCGAAACGAGTATTTACTCGAGCAAGGAGCTATCGCTCAGGACGCTTTTGATGAAATTAACAACGACTACCAAAATGCTCTCTCTAATATCAACGAACTTCTTCAAAGACTAGAACAATTCCAAACTACGGGTAGTTCGGAAGTGGAACAGATTCAAGCCGAAATCGAAGAAGCTCGCATTAATTTGGAACAGCGACAGACTACCGCCCCAGACGAAATTGCTTCCCTAGAAGCTTCTTTGGAACAAGCAAAGGCTACGGTCAAGCGATCGGAAATTCAGTATGATGACAGTATTGTCAAAGCTCCCTTTGACGGCATTGTGACTCAAAGATATGCAGTAGAAGGGGCTTTTGTCGCTCCCAGTACTTCGGGTTCTAGTACTGCATCTGCCTCAGCAACTTCTATTTTAGCTTTAGCTCAAGGACTAGAAGTAATTGCTAAGGTAGCAGAGTTAGATATCGGTCAGCTACAGCCAGGACAAAAAGTAAAAATTGTCGCTGATGCCTACCCAGATAAGGAATTTGAGGGAGAAATCAAACGTATTGCCCCCGAAGCAATAATTGAAGAAAACGTCACCTCTTTTGAAGTACGAGTTAAATTGTTGACAGGTCAAGATATCTTGCGCTCTAAGATGAACGTAGACGTGACTTTTATCGGAAAAGAGTTGAGCGATAGTTTAGTCATACCAACCGTAGCAATTTTCACTCAAGATGGCGAACAGGGAGTCATGATACCCGACGCCAACAATAAACCGACTTTTACACCCGTCAAAGTAGGGCTATACTTGGGAAATAAAACTCAGATTCTTGAAGGAGTCGAACCAAATCAAAAAGTTTTTATCGACCTCCCAAATAATAAACGCAGAAGAGAAGACGACTAGTTGACAAGCCTCCTATTCAAAATCCTTATGTTGATCAATGGACAATGGACAATGGTTGAAATCAGCTATTTTTTTGTCCGTAGCCGCCGCCGCCAGGAGTTTCGATCGCAAATATATCCCCTGGATTAATTTCTACAGTCGCTTGGCTATCTAGTTGTTCGATGGTGCCGTTCGATCTTTCAACGTAGTTTTTTCCTCTTGCACCAGCCGAACCTCCTGCCAAACCAAAAGGCGCAATCTGACGACGATTGGATAAAATACCTGCCGTCATTTGCTCGGTAAAGCGAATTTTTCGGACTACACCGTCACCACCGCGATTTATTCCTGTCCCACCACTTTGATAACGAATACTAAATTCTTCCACGATTACGGGAAAGCGTAGTTCTAAGACTTCAGGATCGGTAAGACGAGAATTGGTCATTTGAGTTTGTACTGCATCTGTCCCCCTGAAATGCTGCCCCGCACCTGAACCCCCGCAAATAGTTTCGTAATACTGATATTTGTCGTTGCCAAAAGTAAAGTTGTTCATCGTTCCTTGAGAAGCCGCCATGATGCCCAACGCACCATAAAGGCAGTCGGTAATATTTTGGGAAGTTTCCACATTACCTGCCACCACCGCAGCAGGATAGCTAGGATTAAGCATACAGCCTGGGGGAATGATAATTTTTAGCGGCTTGAGGCAGCCTGCATTAAGGGGAATCTTATCTCGTACCAAAGTCCGAAATACATATAAGATAGCAGCTTGGCACACTGCAGCAGGGGCATTGAAATTATTCTCTAACTGAGGAGAAGTACCAGTAAAATCGATAGTTGCTTCGAGATTTTGCTGATCGATGGTTATTTTGACTTTAATAACGGCATCATTATCCATTTGACAGCTAAACTCACCGTCTTTAAGAGAGGCGATCGCTTTTTTGACACTTGCTTCGGCATTATCTTGAACGAACTGCATGTAGGTTTGAACTGTATCTAGCCCATAGCGATCAACCATTTTTAGTAGTTCACTTGCGCCTCGATTATTAGCTGCTATTTGTGCTTGAAAATCGGCTATGTTTTGGTCGGGATTACGTGCGGGATATTTACCGTCGCTCAATTTTTTTCTAATAGCAGATTCTTTAAAGTTACCTGCTTCGACTAGTAGAAAGTTGTCAAATAAAATTCCTTCTTCTTCTATATGTTTGCTGTGAGGCGGCATTGAACCAGGGGTAATACCGCCTATATCTGCTTGATGTCCACGGGAGGCTACATAGAAAATTGGACTTTGAGAACTGTCTGGGAGAAATACGGGCGTAATTATAGTGACATCGGGTAAGTGCGTTCCGCCGTTATAGGGATTATTGGACAAGTAAATATTGCCAGGCTCGATCACTTTGCCTTTATCTTCGATCAAGCTGCTAACGCTAGCACTCATCGAACCCAAATGAACGGGAATATGAGGGGCATTAGCAACTAGTAAACCATGGCGATCGAATATGGCACAGGAAAAATCCAGTCTTTCTTTAATATTGACCGACGTGGCTGTATTTTGCAGCACAATTCCCATTTGTTCGGCAATAAACTGATAAAGGTTGTTAAAAATCTCTAAACGAACTGGATCGCAAAGCATAAAAACAATTAATAAAAGAATAAAAAAGCCAGCTATTATCGATTTATAGCCTGAGAATCTAGAAGAACTTTCAAGATAAATGCGTAGTCAAAGGCTTTTTCCCGCAGTTTAGTATAGCGAGCAGAAGAGCCAGCATGTCCAGCGGTCATTTTAATTTTTAAAAGAAGCAAATTATTATCTCTTTTGAGTTCCCGTAGTTTAGCTACCATTTTGGCTGGCTCCCAATAGGTTACCTGCTCATCGGTTATTCCAGAATTAAACAGCATGTTAGGATACTCTTTGCTCTCAACATTATCGTAGGGAGAATAGCTCAACATATACTCAAAAACTTCCTTATCCAGAATAGGATTTCCCCACTCGTTCCATTCTGGTGGTGTTAAGGGTAGGGTTTCATCGCAAATGGTATTGATAACATCGACAAAGGGAACGTCCAGGATAACAGTTTGGAAAAGTTCGGGAGCCATATTTGTAATAGCGCCCATGAGCAAACCTCCCGCACTTCCACCATTAGCTATGATTTTCCCCTCAGAACAATATTGATGGTCGATTAAATACCTGCAGCAAGAGATGAAATCCCAGAAGGTGTTCATTTTTTTATCCATCTTGCCATCTAGATACCACCGATAGCCCCTATCTGAGCCTCCTCGAATGTGGGCAGTAGCATAAGAAAAACCGCGATCCACCAAACTCATTATGTTGGATGAAAAGTAAGCTGGCATAGAGTATCCATAGGAACCGTAGCCATAGATAAAGGCAGAGGCTTGACCATCTTGAATAAATCCCTTTTTACTTACAATGGTAAGCGGAATCTCTTCGCCATCGTGAGCTGGAGCAAAGACCCTTCTTACTTCATAGTTATCAGGATTGAAGTTAGGGCAATCTCCTGGTTTAACGATAGAGATCGATTCAGTTTCAAAATTATACTCTTGGGTCTCACTTGGTCTAATTGGTGATTGATAGCTAAACTGAATCGTTTTACTTTCAAACTCCAGCGCTCCCAGATAACCGAGGGAGTATGCCTCATCCTTCATTTCTATTTCATTTGTTTTCCCAGTAACAATATTTCTGACAACGATCTTGGGAAGTGCCAGTTTATTATCGTTAACGACCATGACCAGATAGTCATGATAGAGATCGATGTTTTCAATATAAGTTGATTCATTATGGGCAATATATTCAGACCAATTCTCCTTCTCCCTATGCTTTTCTGGGCAGGTCATAATCTTATTGTTGATGCATCGATCGGAGTTGGTAAGAATATAGAATCGACCGTTCCCTGACTCCAAAGAAACAAGGGTATCCTTTTCAAGTTCGTGGAATAGTATCGGTTGAGCATTACTATCTCGGGCATCTATAAGATAAAGTTGGTTGGCATTAGTATCGCCAAATTCCAAAACGATGTAGTTTCGATCGCTGGTTCTGTACATCGACATAAAAAGATGGCTCAAATGGTCTGGTCTCTCAAAGATTAGCTCTCTTTGCTTGGGACCTGCTTGAATAGGAAAACGATAGAGTGCGCGTCCTCGCCCATCCTGAGGATCTCGCTCAATATAGTAGAGATGCTGGTAATCCCGACACCAAGCCAGACCTCCTGTCGTCTCCTTTACCTCCCAAGGAAAATCTCCCCCACTTTCTAAATCGCGTACTTTTACCGTATACTCCATCGAACCCGTAGTATTTTCTGAATAAGCGAGGTAGCGATCGCCTTCGCTTCTGCTGAGGGCTCCCAGACTGTAGTAGCCCCTGCCCTGAGCCTCAGCATTAACATCAAAATAGATTTCTTCCGTGGCTTCTAAGCTCTCTTTTTTACGACAGTAGTAGAAGTAGTCTTTTCCTTTTTCGATACGCGCGTAATAAAAATACTGTCCGTGTTTCATCGGAGCGAGATCGTCATCTTCCTTGAGACGGGAAAGCATCTCCTGGTAAAGATCCTCCTGGAGTTGTGCAGTATCCTCCATAACGGTCTCAGTATATTTGTTTTCAGCATTTATATAGTCAAAGACCTGTTGATTTTTAAAATCAATATCACCCTTGATAAACTTTTGCCAGTTATCATCACGCAACCAGTGATAGTCATCAATGCGCTCAATGCCATGGTGATTGGTTATGTGAGAAATCTTTTTAGCACTAGGGGGTTGAACATTACTTGTCATATTAACTCCTTCCTCGGTTCTTATTAGGGTGTTGCGAAGGCTGGTAAGTTCACTATTTCAACTTATAGATGCATCTTCATAAAAGCGAACTTATCTGTCTCATTTAGCAATCGAGAACAATGTAGCCGTCTCAAGCCAAAACATTGCTTTGAGCGCACTTCTGTTTTTATACCATCAATTGCTTCGGGCTGGATGAAAAGCGAGCGACTTTGAAATAGTTGGATACTCGTGCAATCCCTATCTCCTATTTAAATATAAACAATTAGGATTTAGTAAGAGAAAGATTAGTAGACTTTTGCATTACAAGATCGGCGAACACACTGAGGATTTGCAGCATAACAACCAAGCCCACCGGCAATTGTGGAACACAATGGAAAAATTGTCCGAGTGCAGCATTTTGTTATGTCTGAGTTCCACATTCAGCACTTCGCCTATACCTGTCCACCAACCCCTTTGAATTTCTCAACAAAAGCCGTAACTTTACAAAAAACTGTCTGTTTCTTTGTTTTGTACTGCGGATTCAGCGGACTCATTTTCGGAAGGGTGGCATTGAGTGCAGTGCCATTTTCTGTCGCATATTCACGCTTCAAAGATGCCTTGATGTAGCGCCGTGCCTCCTCCTGATTCAGCGCCTCAGTTTGGATTAGCTCCTCAGCTTCTCGCTTTTGTTCTGCTTGAGCAAACATGAAAAAGGCATCAATTACGCTTGCTTTGTCTCCAATGTCGTCCAGATTAGTTTGATTGATAAAGTCAACAATTAGGCTCTCTTTTGCTCGGTTGCCTATGCTGGCTCGAATCACCCGTCGCACTTCATTGATAAGGTCATCTTTACTCTTTATCTTCTTGTTGTGTTCAAAGATGAGTTCCAGGATGTAATCGAGGTTGATCTCTTGGGATTTCAGTAAATCTACCTCAAAAACTACATCATCCCAATCAACGGTTGATTCGTTCTTCTCCCCATCCTTTTGTCTTCGCAACCAGTCGCGGGTGTCGTTATAGGTGGATCGATAATCCTGAATCAATCGTTCGGATGGCACTTCGATCTTTTGCATCGCTTCTAAGTCGCCATCGCTCAGGTAGTGCTTTGCCTTAAATGTCTCAACCGCTTCCGCATCTTCCAGATCAATCTCTTGCCAGGCTTTAAGCCCAGTAAACTCATCGTAGTTGCGAAGAATGTTCTCTACCCGCAAGTATTCTCCAAATAGCTTCACGAAGTCCTTTTTGTCCTGCTCTCTGACGATCTCACTTGGGTCAGGGAAACGGCTTTTTAGTTCTCTCACCACCTCCACATAACCACGGCAAGCCATTCCGGTGACAATGTCAGTAAAGCCCTCCATATAATCCTTGTAGCTCTTTTCCAGCACCACGTTTTTGGTGTTCGCACTGCCAAAGAGGGTGATCGCATCAATCGTGTTCTGCTCCAGGTCTCGGAAGGTTACGATGTTGCCAAAGGTCTTGGTAGCATCAAAGATTCGATTAGTGCGCGAATACGCCTGTAAGAGTCCGTGGTAACGCAAGTTTTTATCAACAAAGAGCGTGTTGAGGGTCGGGGCATCGAAGCCTGTTAGGAACATCCCCACTACAATCAGTAAGTCCACTTCCTGCTTCTTCACTCTCTGAGCCAGATCGCGGTAGTAATTTTGAAAACCCTTGCTATCAACCCCATAGTTCGTCTTAAATGCTGCGTTGTAGTCACCGATGGCAGCACTGAGGAATTCCTTAGCACTGCTATTCATGGCTGACACCTCGAAGCTTTCATCGGGGATGTCTCCAACTGCATCTTGTTCCTCGTTAGCTGCGAAAGAGAATATGGTGGCGATGTTGAGGCGCTTTTTCTCCTCAATGCCGTCTTGCAGCTCGCGGAAGGCTTCGTAATACGCTTTTGCAGCATCAATACTGCTCACTGAAAACATGGCGTTAAAGCCCTTTGCCCCCATATATGCCCGATGTGTCTTCAGGGGAAAGTTCTTGAGGATGTAGCCCGCGATCTTACGAATACGAACCGGGTGCAGCAGTGCTTGCTTATTCTCTGCTGCACTGAGCTTTTTCTCATCTTGTTCGGTCTCGATGGCTTTGAATTGAGGGCGAACGTCATTGTAATCTACCTTGAACTTCAGCACCTTCTCATCGCGAATGGCATCGGTAATCACGTAAGAATGCAGCTCTCGCCCGAAGACGCTCCCAGTCGTATCGGCCCCCAAGGCGTTCTCTGGAAAGATCGGTGTGCCTGTAAAGCCGAATTGGTAATACCGTTTGAACTTCTTTTGTAGGTTTTTCTGTGCCTCACCGAATTGGCTACGGTGGCACTCATCGAAGATAAAAACTACTTGTTTGTTGTATATGGAAAGATCGCGCTCTCCTCGCATCAGGTTATTGAGCTTTTGAATGGTGGTAACAACGATTTTGTTATCGTCCTTTGCCATATTCCGCTTCAGTCCTGCCGTGCTCTCAGAACCGTTAACGCTGTCAGGCGAAAAACGTTGATATTCCTTCATTGTCTGGTAGTCAAGATCTTTGCGGTCCACCACGAAGAAGACTTTATCAATGAACTCAAGTTCAGTGGCCAACTGCGCTGCCTTGAAACTAGTAAGGGTCTTTCCCGATCCGGTAGTATGCCAGATGTAGCCGCCGCTCTCGGTTTTGCTCCATTTTTTTGCCTGAAAAGCACTCTTGATTTTCCATAAAATGCGTTCGGTCGCAGCAATCTGATAGGGTCGCATGACTAGCAGCGTATTGCTTACATCAAACACGGAATACTTCAGCAGCACTTCCATTAGAGTGAGCTTCTGGAAAAAAGTCGCGGTAAAGTCTTTTAGGTCTTTGATGAGCGAGTTGTCCGCCTTCGCCCAGTTCATGGTGAAGTCGAAGCTGTTCTTATCTCGCTTGGTCGTATTGGCAAAGTAGCGGCTGTCTGTGCCGTTGGAAATTACGAAGAGTTGCAGGTACTTGTAGAGAGAGTTTTCTGAGTTGAAGCTCTCTTTACTGTAGCGATGCACCTGATTGAAGGCTTCGCGGATGGCCACCCCACGTTTTTTCAGCTCGACTTGTACAAGGGGCAGACCATTAACGAGAATAGTCACGTCGTAACGGTTGGCGTGGCTGCCTGTTTGCTCAAATTGCTTGATGACCTGGAGCTTGTTGTTGAGGATGTTTTTCTTGTCTAGCAGATAAATATTCTCGATGTGGCCGTCATCGAAGACAAAGTCATAGATGTAGTCTTCATGGATTTTTCGGGCTTTGTCTGTGCTATTTTCACTAGCTGGGTCGAGGTACTTGTCTACAAATCGTTGCCATTCATCCCCTGTGAAGTGAACGTTATTCAGCGCTTCAAGCTGCACCTGCACATTGGCCAACATCGCCTCAGGTGTGCGAATATCCTTTGCGTCGTAACCCTGAGCTTCCAGATCTTCGATAAATTCCCGCTCTAGGGCATCTTCGCTCTGGTAGTCTTCTCTGGCCTTGCTATCTCGCTGATAGCTGTCAAGGACGATGAAGTGATTAGTTTCTGCGATGGTGCTTAAATTAGGCATATGGCATTATCCGGCAGTTTCGGTATGCTGGCTTGAGACTGACTTGAAGTGATAGGTTTCGTTGATTTTCCTCACGAGAAACCCAAGCATTCGCTTATCATCATCATCAAGATCTGTGATTTCTTCAGCTGAGTGTTTAGAGTGACTGAAAAGGTTAATCATTCGCGCTTCATAAGGATTCGTTCTTCCATCTTCATTGCGAGGGAGCAAATCAGCCCATTTTTCGTAACCCAAAAAGGTAGAAGTCTTCTCTAGGAGATTTCTCAGAAAATTGAAATGATATTTGCGAATCTCTCCGGATTGGATAGCTGTCTCCAATTCTTTCTTTAAGTGAAGGTGATAGGCAAAGGGGGAATCCTTATGTCGGTTTATGAGTGAGTGACTGCCATCCTCGTTCTTCTTAAGAAGATACTTTTTCGCCTTACCGAGTTCATTATGCAACACATTATAAAATAGCGGGTTGTGGGTGGTGATAATGAATTTCAGTTCGCTTTCGCTATGTTTGATAATGCTCGCGATATTGACGGCCATTTCGATAAGATGATTCTCATCTAGAGAACTCACTGGATCATCAATAAAGATATATTTTAGGTCGTTGAACTGGTCGGTATCCCTCTCGATTTCGTCGGCGATATTCAGTGTTTCGACTACCTGGTCTAAAAGTGTGTAAAAAATACTCCAGATGAAATTGCTTTCTTCTCCTTTCGACAGCTTGATGTTGTTCTCCTGCTCCTGGTTACCGCGCTCAAATGAAAAGGTGACTTCTGAAAAGTCTTCGTTGAACTCTGGGGTGAGTTTGTCACTGGTATAATGCTGGAAATTGGCGACGACATTCCGATCCTGGCCCTGCACGAACAAAGTCCAGTGAGTGAAGGTATTTGGCTGAATAATAAGTTTAGGAGCAATGCCCTCGGTTAAGTCGTTATCCCAATAAAAGAGATCCTCGGTGAAAGCATTGTAATAAAGGATTTTGGGACGCAATGAATCGTCGTCGCTTCTTGATTCTTCTTCGCTCTCTGTTTCAGAAATGTGCCTAGGTGAAACCAACTCCTTGAACTCACGTGACAAGCGAGTTTTTCCGGTTCCATTGAAGGCATATATCAGCTGCACTTTCTTTTCAGTCGCCTATAATTGTTCGGCGACTTCTCTCAAGGACTGGCTCATCTTAGGCAGCTACCTCCTTTTGTACTCCAGGTTTCGGGAAGTTCAGCAACAAGTCTCGGTAATACTCGTATTGCTTTTGGCGCAGTTCAATTTCCCGTGGGAGTCTCTCGCTGATGGAGTGGGTCAGGGTGTCGAACTTGTCGAGGATAGCGACGATGCGGGCTTGTTCGGCTAAAGATCGTTCTGGATCGTTTGGGAAGGGAACAGGGATACGTACTTTAGGGAAAGTATTTATCATCAAAGTCTTCACCTTGGCCCGCACTATATGCTTAGCCTTGTCGGCAATGAATTTATTTGTCTGCATACAGTAGGAGACAAATTTAGGATTTAAAGAATGTCGGAAGGCGTAGCAATGATCGTGAATCGCAATATTTTCATTGCCAAGCCATGCAACGGCCTTGGCTACGTCCTCCACCGTTTCGCCGACATCGGTTATTACAACATCTCCAGGTTGCGCGTAGCGTAATGACGCTGCCATTTCTGAACGAACTTGCGAAAGAGCGCTTGAGGCAGAGACTCCGTAGTGTGTATAAATCTCTCCATAGTGAATGACATCTATTCCATCATCCACATAATCAGCTTTGGTAAACCGCTTACCTCTGATGAACTCTCCAATCTCTCCGAGCGGCTTCCATTCCACTTCACTCTCCTCAAAGTTTAGAAGCTGGTCACGGTAGTAGTCGTAATGCTTTTTTCTGGCTGTTAGCTCGGCTGTTAGCTCGGTGAATGAGTCCAAAATGCGGGCAATTTCCGCCTGAATGGCCAGTGATTTTTCAGCATCTTCCGGACACGGGAGAGGAATTTTGATTTTCTTGAACCTAGCCTTAGATACATTAAAGCGAGTTACGCCATTTGCAGCTTTCATAATTTCGGAACGCATAAACTTGCTGCGAAATAGGTGCTTTGCGAATTCTGGATTCAACTGAATTGAACTATTAAATCTAACGCCAAACGAAAAGCTATTTAGGTAAACAGGTTCAGGAAACTCTTTAGTGACTACTGAAGACATACCAGCTTCTGCAGCAATTTCAGAAGACCCTGTAAATAGAACATCACCGTACTGAACCTCGTGTTGATGCTCTGCTTCATCTACATTTACTTGTTCAAATTGGCTGGCATCAACACGAATATTATTAAAAATATTCTTGTAGGGAATATATTGGGAACTTCCATTTTGGAAGTCTTTTCTACTTTTACCCGTAAGGCCACCATATATTTCGGAAATCTCCCCCAGAGGTAGCCACTCCACCTCTGCACTATCGAGCAATTTCTCTAAGAAAGTAATCTCACTCATACTTCAACCCCCTTCGATTTCCGCAACAATGGCATCAATGTCTTTACGAAGACCATCAATCTTACTAACAGTGGCTTGGATTTGTTGATTCAGCTCGGTGATGTTGATTACCTCACGGGTATCCTTTTCTTCCACGTAGGAACTAACGGAGAGGTTGTAATCATTCTCAGCTATCTTCTCCATGCGCACAGACTTTGCGACATGGGTCACGTCTTCCTTACGGTCGAAGAGCTTCAGTATTTTTTGGATATGCCCAGGGCTCTCTGGATCATTATCATCCGTAAGCACATTATTGTTGGTCTCCTTCTTAAAAAAATCCTCACCCGAGGCATCAATGAACTGAACCTTAGTATCGATCTTGTGCTTGGAGAGCACCAGGATGTTCACGGCAATGGTGGTGCCGTAGAAGAGGTTCGGAGCCAATGAGATAACAGTCTCTACAAAGTTTTTATCCACCAGGTACTGGCGGATTTTTTTCTCAGCACCTCCCCGGTAGAAAATCCCCAGAAAGCAGACGATGACTGCCCGCCCCTTGCTGGAGAGGTAATTGAGACTGTGCATGATGAAGCCGAAGTCTGCCTTGGACTTGGGTGGCAGCACGCTGGCAGGGGCGAAGCGCTCGTCATTAATGAGGGTGGGATCATCCTTGCCGATCCATTTCACTGAATAGGGTGGATTGGAGACGATAGCGTCAAAGGGCTTGTCCTCACGGAAGTGAGGTTCGGTCAGGGTGTTTCCCAATTGGATGTTGAACTTGTCGTAGTTCACATTGTGCAGAAACATGTTCATCCGCGCCAGGTTGTACGTTGTGTGGTTAATTTCCTGCCCAAAGAAACCCTCCTCAATCAAATGTTCATCCATATGCTTCTTCACTTGAAGGAGAAGAGAGCCTGAACCTACGGCAGGGTCGTAGACTTTGTTCACGCTTTTCTGTCCGTGGATGGCAAGCTGTGCAATGAGCTTGGAAACATGCTGAGGAGTAAAGAATTCTCCACCCGACTTCCCCGCGTTAGCCGCGTAGTTGCCGATTAGGTATTCGTAGGCATCCCCAAAGAGGTCGATTTCGTTGTCCTCAAAGTGGCCAAAATCGAGTTCATTGACGCCTTTCAGCACAGCGGCAAGACGACTGTTTTTGTCCTTGACCGTCTTACCCAATCGGTTGCTCGTGGTGTCGAAGTCATCAAACAGTCCTTTGATATCCTCCTCAGAGGCGTAACCCATGGCCGAGCTTTCAATAGCGGTGAAGATCGCCTTCAGATCGGTGTTGAGATTTTCATTTTTATTTGCCTTAGCGACGACGTTTTCAAAAAGCTGACTGGGGTAGATGAAGTAGCCTTTGGTCTTGATGGCATCTTCTTTAATCGCGGCAAGGTCTTCGTTGTCATCAGCTATATCCGCATATCGAAAGCTGTCATCCCCGCCTTCGATGTAGCGGGAAAAATTTTCGCTGATGAAGCGGTAGAAAAGTGCGCCAAGTACATACTGCTTGAAGTCCCATCCATCTACAGTGCCGCGCACATCGTTGGCAATTTGCCAGATACGCCTTTTTAGTTCGTTAAATTGCTCGGTGCTCGTCATAGAGTCGATCTTGTGTTTACCGGGTGAAAATGGATTGGCGCGGTGAGTGCATAACTGTTTATTATGCACAAACTTTCTTGATATGCACACTGTGTGAGATAAATTAAAGAATTTTTCGGTATATCCACTCCATATTGAATGATATCAAGAAACTTTCGGTATATTCGTCAGTGATATCAAGGATTTTTCTGGCTATCATTCTGTGGAAACACCGCCTGAAAAACTGCTCGAACAGGTTAAGGATATTATTCTTTTCAAGCATTATTCCTATAAAACTGAAAAAAGCTGTGTTAATTGGATTAAACTTTACATCCTTGTTTCATAAGAAACGGCATTCTCAAGAAGCGAGCGCTCTTTGTTTCGGATTATTCTCAAAGCCAACTCAGAATTTTAGAAGTTTTTTGGGAAGGCGATCGTGCAGTATGTTGGCTTAGATGCGATCGCTGATGGTCAAAAATTAAATTGATATCTTCCTAATTCAAATCTTGCAATATGTCCTGCAATTGCTGCTGATAGCGTCCATAATCGAGCCAATTACCTTCTTGCAAAGCTTGCTGTGATTTTTGATAAATTTCTAATGCCGATCGCCCGTTGGGAGAATCGGCGATCGCAGGGATGTCTAAACCTGGTTCGTCTCGATTGAAGGCTAAAGCAAGGGATTGTTCTAGGGTAGGAGTCATCACAATATCTCGATCGTATGCCACAATTACACGAGTCAGTTCTGGCAGTTCGCCTTTTTCGGCTCGCAGATACAAAGGCTGGACGTACAGGATCGTGCCATCAATGGGAATTACTAGAATATCTCCCCTAATTACTCTCGAACCCCTCTGACTCCACAGGGTAATTTGTTCGGCTATTTCGGGATTTTGGTCGATTCTAGCTTCGATTTGAAACGGACCATATATCAGCCCTTGTTTGGGAAATTCATAAAGTCTCAGCTTGCCATAGTTTTCGCCATCAGAACGCGCCGCCATCCAAGCAATCATGTTATCTCGATTTACAGGAGTGAAGGGTAAAATCAGAGCAAATTCTTCGGCGGTTTCTCCTGGCAATTTCATAATTAAGTAGTCGGGTTCTACCTGTTGTTGCTGTTCGGCATATAGTTCGGTAGCAAAACGCCACTCATCTTCACGGTTGTAAAATACCTGGGGGTCCTCCATGTGATAGATCGAGTACATTTTTGCCTGAATTTCAAATAAATCCTGCGGGTAGCGAAAATGAGCCTCTAGGTTTGGTGGAGTACTACTTTTAGCCAAAAATAGATTGGGAAATATTTTACGGTAGGTAGCCAGAACTGGTTCGCTTTCATCCACCACGTAAAACTGCATCGTGCCATCTTTAGCATCCACCACCACCTTGACTGGATTGCGAACGTAGTTGATATTTTTGTCGGCAATCAGTTCGGTTTTTTGTTCGTGGGCTACCGCTTCTGCATAAGGATAGCGAGTACTCGTTGTATAGGCATCGACAATCCATTTAAGTCTGCCATCGATCGCCACCATGTAAGGATCATTATCTAGTTTGAGAAAAGGGGCGACGTGACTTACCCGTTCTGATACTTGTCGGTAATAGTGAATGCGAGAGTTGGGGGTAAAGTAGCCAGAAGTAAGAATCTTGAGACTGCCGCGATCGTAGGCATATGCCAGTCGTCGCCACCAGTTGCCGATCGGCACTCCCCCCAAGCCATCATACATAGTAAAAGCATTTTCATCGCCACGGGGATAGTCAAATTCAGGGGTACTCATCCCTGTATAGATATAGTCTGAGGTCAATTCGCCATAGTAAATTGCAGGTTCGTCTATTTTCAGATCTACCTGAGATACGGGGGGAATATTTTTGACGAATAAAACTGGCAAACCATCTTTAGTAACTTCGTTAACAGGATTCATCACCAAACCATAACCATGGGTATATTTGAGTCGGCGATTGACCCAGGTTTTGGCAGAAGCTGGTACTTGAGAATAGTCAAATTCTCTAGGAGAAAGCATTACCTGCCGATAGTCACCATCAAAGGTATAGCGATCTACATCTACATCATTAAACCTGTAGTAAAAACGAATTTCCTGTAGCTGGCGATAGGTACTCAGTAGAGGTCGATAGTCCCACAGACGAATGTTATCGATGGTAGCCTGGTTGTCTTGAATTAGGTTGGGATCGATCTGTTCTGAAAGGCGATAGTCCCTCGTTTCTATCTCATCTAATCCATATGCTTGGCGAGTAAACTCGATATTATGCTCGATATAAGGAATTTCTTTGGCTAGTTCGTTGGGTTCTACTACAAAGCGTTGTTGTAGCTGGGGAATTGTACCGTTAAACAAAATCAGCACTGCCGTGTATACACCAATGCCATATATCGGTAAAGTCAGTTTATTCGACCAAGTGGCAATGACTAACCAAATACCCAACAGAATCGAGGCAACAGTCATCACCCAAAAAGCAAAAAGACGAGCGTGAGTATCGGTATAGTCTGCACCCCAAACGACACCAGTTGAA
>JBCDCO010000099.1:0-17758 GCA_039181635.1 Cyanobacteria bacterium P01_G01_bin.19
AGGATTTTGACTACTTCGTATTCAATATTTCTCCTGTCAAACACATAATGTTTCAAAAGGTAATTCTCCAAGAATAGCGATCGCATTCTTTAAACCGTTTGAACTCGAGATAGTACATTTGGTCACCTTAACAGGGGTAGTGGTTAGTGGTTAGTCCTTAAAGGGATAAGCTGAGTCTTCGACTTGCTTCGCAACCGCAAATGGTTAGTAGTTTAAATAAAACTTCTGCCTTCTTTATTTCCGTGCCACAATATGAAAGATATGCCATTCTCTATCTTCCCCTAAAGGAGTTTTACCTGGGTGTTCTTCTTCTTCGAGTAGTTCGATCGCATAAGGCTGTAAGAGGGTTTCTACCTGCGATCGCGTAAAAGTGTTAATTAATTCATTTCCACCCCAAGAATCTCTGTTGCCAAATAAGTGTCCACTAAATCTACCGCCATCAGTCAAAGAATTAAAGATTTGGTTCCACAGGTTAGGAAAGGCTTGAGGGGAACAGAAAGGCAAACAAAAACTGGCGTTAATTAAATCTACTGTTTCGGGAAGTTCCAACTCTTCAAAGCTAGCCGTTTGGGTAGTTAACTGTAGAGTATTAAGGTTGGGGCGAGCTAGTAAACGAATAATAGCATCGGGTTCGCGATCAATTGCTAAGACTGCCCAATTCTGGCGAATTATTTCTACTGTATCCCTGCCATCACCACAACCGAGATCCACAGCTATACCTGGTTTTTCAAAAGCTGCCAGTGCAGTTAAGATCGTTTTTCGTGGGGGACGATTAGCAACTGCATCATAGTAAGCATTCCAATCTCTTTTTGTACTTGGAGCATTCATTATTAATTATTAATTATTAATTGCTACAAACCCATACTCTTTAAACACTTCTTGCGCTTCTGGAGTAGATAAAAACTCGACTAATTCGATCGCAGGCTTCGGGCGAACGCTATCTTTCATCACGGCAATGGGATAAATTACAGGAGAATGACTGGTTTCTGGGGCGATCGCTGCTATTGCAACATTATCAGCAACTTGGGCATCGGTACGATAAACAATTCCAGCATCTACATTACCTGTAGCTACATAGTTAACAATTTGACGCACATCCTTAGCATAAATAGCTCGATCGTTAACGCGATCGGCAATGTCGAAAAAATTCAGCACTTCTTGAGCATATTTACCCGCAGGAACACTGTTTGGTTCTCCTAAGGCAATTTTATCGATTTTTTGAGTGGTTAGATCTTTAAAATTCCTGAGCTTAAGTTGATTTTTACTATTTTCTAAAGGAGTGATTAAAACTATTTGATTGATTAATAAGTTTTGTCGAGTTTCTGTTAGTAAGAGATCTTGTTGCTCTAAATCATCCATCTTACTTTTAGCAGCAGAAATAAAAATATCTACAGGCGCACCTTGCTCAATTTGACGCTGTAATGAGCCAGAAGAAGAAAAATTGTAGATTATTTCTATTCCAGGATAGCTTTGCTCATATATAGGCTTTATTTTTTCCATTGCTGTTTTCAAGCTAGCTGCTGCGGATACAGTTAGTTGAGTTGATGGCGTAGCTTGACTGGGATTTTCCAATTTGATTGACTTTAAATTATTACCACCAATCACTAGCAAAGACGAGAATAAAGTGATAGTTAAAAAGCTGGCAATTTTTGTACGATTACTCATAGTTATCGACCTTATTTATTTCAATGAATGATTGTTTGATGTAAACAGGATATAGCGTTTCTTGTATTCATGAGGTACACTTGTCTTCTGCCTTCTGCCCTCTGCCTTCTGATAACTAACGACTAACAACTTTAACTTTAATGGAATTAGCAATGTTTTTATCGATCGCAATTCTAGTTTTACCGACTCGAATCACAAAAGAAGGAAATCTTTGTTCTAGGGTAATATGCATTCCCGTATGAACCCCCATTGCCAATAGTTTTTTGACAACCTTATCGTCATTATTTCTAATGGCAGCGATCGTCCCCTGGGTTTTAGTGCCTAAATAGTTTAAAGCAGAATATTGTACGGTAAAGCCTCGATCGAACATCTTAAAAACTTAGCTCCATAACAGTTAATAATTGATTGAGAAGATAGCCCAAAGAAAATGCCGAGCAAATGACAAAACTGGTAATGGCGATCGTGGTTTTAAACCCACGCTCTTTAACCATAAATTGCAGTTGGGCTATACAGGGAATAAACAGAGTTAATGTCACCGCAGCTACTACTAGTTGCTGTCCAGTTAGAATCCCCGAAGAATTGAGATCGAACATTCCTGCTGCGCCGTAGTCACGACGGAAAAATCCGTAGAGAAAAATTGGTGCTGCTTCTTGGGGTAATCCTAACCACACCATTACTGGTTCTAACCCAGAGACTACAACATCAAATAATCCTGTTAATTTACCAGCCCAAATTAAGACTGAAGCAAAGATAAACAAGGGGATAATTTCCCAGAAGTACCATTTGAGACGCACGAAAGTTTTAGTTATAATCCCCTGCAAGCGAGGTAGCCTCAAAGGGGGAATCTCCATATAGAAACACGATGCTTCCCCTGGAATTGTTTTTCCTGCCACAAAACCAATTCCTACAAAGATAGTTAGCATTACCCCACTCCAGATCCACAAAGCCAGAGGTTCTTGTGCTAGCAATGCCACAATCACTCCTAATTGTGCTGAACAGGGAATAGTCAAAGCCAATAGTAAAGTCGCAATAATGCGTTCTCTTTTAGTTTCTAGAGTGCGGGTGACTAAAGTTGCCATCGTACCACAACCCAAACCCAGGATTAAAGGGATTACTGATCGCCCTGAAAGTCCGATAGTTTTAAGTAAGCGATCCATCAACAAAGACAAACGGGGTAGATAACCGCTATCTTCCAACAAGGAAAACGTTAAAAAGAAAGTAGTAACAATCGGCAAAATAATTGCTACCCCATAGCGGATACCCAGAGTAATAATTCCGTAGTCATTTGCCAGTAAATCTCGGATAATCTGCCAGGGAAAGATATTAGCTACCAAATTATTGACTACGGGATTAATCGACGACTCAAACAAGCCTTCGATGGCATCAACCAAAATTCCCCCACCAAATACCCCGACAAATTGATAAACGCCAAAATAGAGAATCAAAACCAAAATCGGAATACCCGTGAGGGGATGCACCGTCAGCTGATGTAAAAATTCCTGTTCGTCATCGGGTTGCGATCGCAATTTAACCGTAACATCTGACTCAATCTCTGAGGCTAGTTGATGGCGCGATCGAGCAATGGCAAATATTATAGGCTCGGACATACTTGCCTGGGTTTCGGCAATAATCCGTTCGATTTGGGGGAAGAAAGGTTCATCCCGTAACTGCAGGTGCAGCTTAGAATCCTGTTGCAACAACAACAGTGCCATACTGCGATGAGAAATACTATCTTGCCATCTCTCCTGGAGTAAAGCCTCAAGACGACTAATCGCAGATTCAATAGGTGAGGGATAAAGAATTAGATTGGACATAATCTGCTACCTTGGCGATTAATTTCTTGAGTCCTAGTTTCTGGGTGGCTGACATTTTTACTACGGGAATACCCAATCGATATGCCAGGCGATCCTCATTGATCCAAATACCCGACTTCTGTGCCTCATCGATCGCATTGACTACCAATAACACAGGAATCTTAGTTTCCATCAGTTGCAATGTCAGGTTGAGCATTCTACCCAGATGCCTGGCATCAACCACATGAATTACTAAGTCTAAGATCTCGTCAGTAATTAAATCTCTGGCGACACTCTCTTCTTCCGTAATTGGCATCAGAGAATACATCCCTGGAGTATCGATAAAAGTAACCTTTTCTCCAGCAATTAGACGATCTCCTCTGGTAATTTCCACCGTTGTCCCTGGATAGTTAGCCACATTGACGTAGGTATTGGTGAGCAAATTGAATAATAAGCTTTTACCTACGTTGGGAGAACCAACCAAGGCGATCGTCTTTATCATTTTTGCAGAAAAGCTCTTTTTGGATTTTTTTTTCGATCTAAAATTCCAAAAATTAATAATCTTCTTTTTCTGTTTAGTCTGATGCCTTTGATGGCAATCGTGGCAATCCATCTTTCTTGTTTATTCGATTATTTATAAAGTATTAAAAATCTATTTTTTTATCCGTAAGGCTGTATACAAAATATTTAATTTGACAATTGTTAATTATTAATTATTCAAATTATCTAAAACTATTATGAGCAGGAAAAATTTTGTGTCCGAACGCAAAAAATAATAACCCCAATAAACCTTTAATTAAAGGTGGAGTTACAACAAAAATACAAAATAAAGCTAACATCCCCGATAGCCAAGCCATTAATTGATGAATCTCATCGCGATCGTGAATACTCAGCAAAATAATTCCCATGACAGTTGATAAAATTAGCAAATAGAAAAATAGCATCTTAAACTTCTCCCGAACATTATTAATTATTAATTAATCATTATTCATTGATTACTTGCTAACCAGCATAGTTCTAACCAAAACCGAAAATCTTCTTGTTTTATTTTAGAATGAGGATCTTTGACCAAGCGGTCGATACTAATAAAAATAACTTCTACCAATCCCATATTCTCCGCTGCATCGCGAAAAATATCTTGATGTCCTAATAAGCGATCGCCATATTTTTCTAAATAATAAATACATAAATAGTAAGAACGATGCTTGGTGCGATCGGCAGTCAATTCTAAAACTCTGACTAAGCAACGAGATAATAAATTACTAGCTACAGGGTAATAATTATTAATTACATTGATATATTCTTTAGCTATGGCATCGCGACTAATCATAAATTATTCATTACTAATTATTAATTATTAATTTACAAGCAAACAATCTTGATACAAGGTTTAATTAGTTGCTGGCATTTATTGGTAAAGATTTCTGCTGTTGTGCGATCGCTATTTGCCTCCAAATCTTGAGGTTTAGTTACCGTACCTGGAATGGGACAAAAATCATCGATCTGAGGACAAAACTGGGGCGGATATTCTGTAACTTTAACAGTTCTACGATTCTTTCTATTTAAGTCCAAATCGCGGGCAAAAACATATTCGCCATAGTCAGCAATGTTGTCTAAACCAATTAAATTTAGCCAGACTTCAAGGGCAAACCAAACCCCAGTTTTATAAATAATTAGTTGCCATGTTTTTTTGTTATTAGTCAATGGTATATTTTCCTTTATCTTTTATTTCGAGCAACTAACTACAAGGTGGGCAAAGTGCCTTTAAGTTAAGTTTTTTTAATTGAAATTCTCGATCTTGCACTAAAGTATTAGCTTCAAGACTGAAGGGAATCCTTTAGGGCGTCGCTCACCCTACAATCAACTAATGACCAGCAATTAATGACCAATGACTAATAACTAAACCAAATAAGCCTCTTGATGAGTTTTGATGGTGCAATCTGATTTGGGATATGCTACGCAAAGTAAAACATATCCTTTCTCAATTTGATTTTCATCTAGAAAACTTTGATCTTCTTGATCGATTTCTCCCTCAACAATTCTGCCGACACAACTGGAACAAGCACCTGCACGACAAGAGGAAGGCATATCTAAATCTTGTTCCTCCGCTGCATCGAGAATATATTCATCTTCAGCAACCTCAATAGTGACATCGACTTCGGGGGGTTTTTTGCGTTTCCCTTTAATTAATCGAACTTTGTAAGTAGTACCCATGGTTAGTAGTTAGTAGTTAGTAGTTAGTAGTTAGTAGTTAGTAGTTAGTGGTTGCTTGTTGACTAATGAACAAAGACAAACAACCAACGATTAACTACAAGGCACAGCTTCGGGAGTACCATTCTCAACAGAGAATGATTTACCACAGCTACAGCCCCCAGTAGCGTTAGGATTTTCAAAAGTAAAACCAGCTTGAGTTAGACTTTCTACGAAATCCACCACAATACCGTTTAAGAAGGGCGCGCTTTTGCGATCGAGGTAAATATTGATCTTGTCTTGTTCAAAGACGAGATCGTCTGTTTCAGGGCGATCGACTATATCTAGGGCATACTCAAAACCGCTACAGCCACCATCAACTGCGGCAAAGCGAACCCCTTTAGTATTTGCTTCATCAGCACCAGCACGGATAAAAGTACGTAAACGGAATGCTGCTTTTTCAGTTAAAGTTACGGACATGATTTTTCTCCTGTTTGGTTATTGGTTGATTGTTAATTGTTAATTGTTGATGGCTAATTGCCTGTCTGATTTGCTCCCTTGCACCTCCGCTCCTCTGTACCTCTGCCTGCTTCCCGCATACTGGACATTCAGGATCTTTGTAGAGACGTAGCTTTTGAAACGAACCATTGGCTAGATCCATGTTGAGTAACTGTCCTAGAAGGGGTTTCCCCAATCCTGTAATTAGCTTGATGGCTTCTAATGCCGTTAAACAAGCGAGAGTGCCAGAAACCGCACCGAGTACGCCAAATGCCCTGCGATCCCAGTCGGGTTTTTCGGGAAACATACAAGATAGACATGGGGTTTTGCCTGAGACAATTGTTGTCAGATATGCTTCCATGCTGTTCATTGCCGCCTCTATCATTGGTTTATTCCAACGCACGCAGGCAGCATTGAGTAAATCTCGTTCGGGAAAATTGTGAGCGCAACTGAGGGCAATATCGGCACGTTGGACGAGGGCATCTACATTGTCGGGATTGATATATTCTGCGATCGCCTCAACTTCCACATCGGGATTAATCTGTTGCAGGGTTTCCTTGGCTTTAGTAACTCTGGTTTTACCCACCCAGTCATCCGTCATCAAAATCTGACGATTCATATCGTCAAGACGCAATTCGCCACCGCGAACTAAAATCAATTTACCGATACCAGCGATCGCAAGGTATAGAGCCACAGTACCACCCAAACCACCAACTCCAGAAACCAAAGCAGTAGTATTTTTTAAGGCTTTCTGTCCCTCTTCTCCCAGATCGGGAAGCTGAATTTGTCGGCTATAGCGTTCTAGTTCTTTTGGTGTCAGCATAATTGTCCTCTGTTACTGGTTTTCATTATGTTGCTAGTCTAGCGATCGTTGATTGTTAACTACTTATCTTTTTTGTTACTAACAACTAACGACTAACAACTAACAAACCTTATTTTCCTTCTGCTTTCTTCTCAAGTTCTGCTAAAGAAACAAAGTTTTTCGGTTTGCTTTGGAATACTTTAAATAACTTGGTTTCTACAGGACTAGAAGTCAAGAAAACTTGATAGGCTTCTTCTAAAGCCAGTTGATATTTTTCTAGTTTTTCGGTTTCGCTGGCATCGGGAAAAGCAACATCGACTTCTTTAATTAGCAAAGAAAACTGCTTCAAAATATGCAGGCGGTTGATGTTAACAAAATCGCGATCGTATTCGATGTCAAAAAACTGTAAGTAGTCTTCTGCATCTGTTAGCGTTCCAAATTGTTCTATGGTTTTTGCTGTTTCAGTAGTCATTGAAAATTACTCCTCTCGAATATTGATTTGTTGCTGTAAAGTTTCCAACTGACGGTAGAAGTTATAAGTAGCTAAAGTTTCTCGAACATCGTCAAATTCAGAAAAACTGCGATCGAGTTTTTGTTTGAGTTGTGAGATCTGTTTTGAGGTACGAGATAAGTTAGCGCGAGTTTTATCCTGTAGGATAGAGAGGCGAAGGTCGCTCAGGGTTTTGTTTGAGGTTAATGTGCTGATCACAATAATTTCTCCCAGTTTTTTAGTTGTTGTCGAAGCTCGGCTAATTGGCTAAAGATTTCGTAGGTTTTGGTAGCCTCGTCGATTAGTTTTTCGTAATCTGTCGGTAAACCTTCAGCCAGATCGTGAAGATCCATTTTCATTTGACCTGCTTTACTGTTGAGCTTTCTAACTCTTTTCTTTAAGTCAGCAACAGCTTCGGGTGTTGGGGGTGAAGTAGTTTGTGTCATTGATGTTAGTAGATAGTTATTGTTCATCCCCCCGCCTTCGGCACCCCCTTGATAAGGGGTAGCAGGGGGGATCTAAAAAGAATAAAGAGCAAAAAACAATTAACCATCGGCAGCATCGGGGAACTTTTCAATATTTTTCAACCCAGACTCTACCAACCTTTCTCCTTGGGCTGCCAATTTTTTGAGGGAAGGATAGCCAAAACGTTGAGCATCCCGTAAAGTGCGGGATAAGACTACCAAGCGTCCCGTCCAGACGATCGCCCAACCAAAGCCTTCGTGGGAAAGATCGGTAACAACCTGACAGAGTTTGCCTGTTTGTTTTTCAATACAAACCGCGATCGCTCGATAGAAACAGAGAATTCTTAATTGAGTAGCGGGATCGACATCCCCTTCCACAGAGATTTTGCTTTTTTTCTCCTTGCTAACCACAAAATTAGCTAGCACCAATTCATCTGTCCAAGTACGATAAACACCATAATGATCTTGAGCCCGTACTTGCTGCGCTAATGCCTGGAGAAAAGGACTATCTTGGACAATATTAGTAGTAGTTTCGGGGGTAGTTGTTGTAGTCATGGTTATTTTTGTTAGTGGTTAATTGTTGATTGTTGATAGCTGATTGTTAACAGTAGGTAGTGGGTAGGGTTGGCAAATTAAAGAATTTAAACTAAATAACTCAGCCGAAAAACAGTTTTGCCCACCTTACAGTTATTAGTCGTTTATTCCTCTTCGTCGTCAAAATCGAAACTTTTTGTTCTTTGTCCCAAAGCTTTACGCAACCAAGGGGGAGGATTACCTAATGTCTTGACTAAACCGTTAAGAACATCAGAAATCTCATCGTCTTTGTTTTCTGCTTTAAGGGGAGTAATATTCTGCTTTAAAAGACGAGATGCAGCACTGCCTCCGATCGCAGAAACGTAAATGATCGTACAGTCGGCAACTGCTTTTACTTTGGGGACTAATTTGTCTTCGTTGCCATCTTCTTTGAGGTTTCCGCCAAACTCAACCGTGTTGAGGAAGTTATAACCATTGGCATCAACATCATAAACATCAACTTTTTTTGCCCAACCAAAGTGAGCATTGATATGAACGTTATCTTGGGTAGCAAAAGCGACTTTCATCTTCGTTAATGGTTAGTTGGTAGGGTGGGCAAAATAAAAAAATTAAATTTCAAAAGTATCTGAAATATCTTTTGCCCACCAAATAGTTAATTATCTTAAAAATCCAAATAATAGCTAGCTTTAATCACAGCATCGTGAATGTTATTTTCTGCCATTTCTACTAGTTCTTGGAGAGAGATAGATTTCAAACTTTGGTAGCCAGAAATTAATGAGTTCAATACCAAAACCCCACCACAAAAAATTACCGCAGAGCTAAATTCTTTATTTCTAACGTGAACATAAGTTTCGGTTCTATGTCCTGTTAATCGTTCGATATTGTCACCGATCGCTTGATAAAAAGCAGAGGTTAAGAACTGGTGGAGAGGATGAAGATTGAGATTTTTATAGGTAAATACTTCGGAATTTAACGCAGAAATCAACTCCTCTAATAATGAGTCATCTGATAAGTCTTGGTATTTTTCATAGGTGTCTATCAGCCGAATTTTATCAATCAGTTCATCTAGAAAAGAATGCTTATACTTAGTGAAACTAGACGATTTTTCTAGAGTTAACGTTGGACTCATTTTACTTTTCTCCTACAACTAACAATCCTGTGAAAATCAATAATGTGTTTTGTCTTCCGTCTTTTGTCCTTGGTCTTTCTGCTTTCTGTGACTATCAAACGACTAACAACTAACGATTTGCGAAGCTTATCCCTTTAGGGACTAACGACTAATGATCCAAATCGATAAAAATATTGCCGAGGTCGAATAAAAATTGCATCGAACCCTTATACCCCACTAGACAGCGAGAACCATTGCCCAGGCGATCGTAAATGGGATAACCCATCCGATATAGAGGGATATGAAGTTTGTCGGCGAGGCTTTTTCCCTGAGAATTGGTAATAACCAAATCCGAACCAGCTGCTAAATCTTCCAAATCTTCTAGATCGCCAATAGTTACATTATCAAGGGGCAATTCTTTAAGGATTGGGGACTTGGTAGTTGTGATAGCAGCCTGAATTTCCACTCCCATTTCTGTTAGTAACCAACTAGTTTGATAGAGTAAGTCTGGTTCGAGTGCTAGAGAAACTTTTTTACCGCCTAGATAGAAATGAGTGTCTAAGATGGCATCCTGTAATTGGCGGCGTTGCCGTTGATATTTAGCAGGAATTTGGGGTTTAAATTGCCAATCGTTGCTATTTTTATAATTAGCCAGTTGTGCCAATAACCATAAGAACTGATCGACAGCTTCCAAACCCGCCAAAAGGGGTAATATTTGATAGTTAGTACCAAACTTGGACTGTAAAGTCTCCGCAGGAGATCGCATACTTTCGCCAATGGCAATCGTAAAAAGCGATCGCTCTAATTGCTGTAACTGCGATAAGGAAGTCCCGCCAGGGGTTTTGCTGTTGTAATCATCATCCAAATGTCCATCTACCGAACCAGATAAATCGGGGATAACTAAAGGTTTTAAACCAAATGTCTCAACGATTTCTTTGATTTCTTCCACATCCCCAGGAGACAGCATCGAACCAGCTAAAATCGTTACCTGCTGTAGGGGCGAACGACCGTTCGACCCTACGGATAAGGGCTGACCGTAGTCTGTAGCCACAATTGAATTAACCGCAGCAGCAAAACCATCCTGTAACGCCCCTTTATAATCGGGTGTAGAAGCAAAAATTATAGGCAGTGAATCTAATTCGGGATGACGCTTACGAATCGACTTCAAGATGCCATCCATATCATCTCCCCGCGTCTCCGTTAACCCAGTAGTCAACAAACCCAATAAATCTGGTTCAGCTTTCTCTACTAAGGTTAAAATCGCCTGCTCGATATTTTCCTCACCCCCCAGAATTGTTGCTACCTCAGTCATGGCGGTAGTAGCCAAGGGGATCGCTTCGCGGAAATGCCGCACCAACAATACCTTGGCAAAAGCAGTACAACCTTGAGAACCATGAAACAAAGGCACAATTCCTTTAAGTCCCAAGAAAGCTAAGGCTGCACCCAAAGGAGGACTCTGCTTGAGAGGATTGACAGCTACAGATTTTTTGTTACGGGTGATGGTACTCATTTCATTTATCATTTATCATTTATCATTTATCAGTGCTGCATATTGAATATTCAATGTTCAATGCTCAATGTTCAATGACCAGGGTGCTGGCTTTTTAACCTGTTGCCATATGGGACTATAGAGGGCGCGGTCGAATTCTTTTGCCATTTCGATTAATCCCGCATATCCTGCATAGGGAGTATGACGTTCTTGATTGATATCGAGGAAGGGAACACGGGCTTTGAGGGCAGTGTATTGATTACGTCCGCCAGCTACGAGCATATCTGCTTTAGTCTTAGCAATTACTTTTAAGATTTCCTGAGCGTTACCTTTAGCCAGGGCAATGCCATCTTCACCCAATAATTTTTTGATTTTGGCTTTATCCTCTTCGGTACTCTTTTTAGTGCTGGTGGCAACCACTTTCATCCCTAAATCTTGGGCAGCCGACATTACCGACCAACTTTTGACCCCTCCTGTATATAGCACCATCCGTTTATCTCTAAGTCGTTCCCGATAGGGAGCAAGTTCTACATCGAGTTTGGCGGTTTCTTCGGCAATTACTTCTTCAACTCGTTGCTGTAATGCCTCATCCCCAAGTTTTTGAGCAATATTCCGCAAACAACGGTTCATATCCTCAACGCCATAAAAAGATTCTTCGATATAAGGAATGCCGTAACGTTCCTCCATTTTGCGACCCATATTAATTAGAGCTTTGGAGCAGATCATCACATTGAGTTTTGCCCGATGAGCATAGCGAATCTCTTCAAAGGTGGCATCCCCTGTGATTTTGGAAAGGACACGAATGCCAACTTTTTCAAATAGAGGTAATACGCTCCACACTTCCCCTGCAACGTTATATTCCCCAATCAGATTAATATCGTAGGGAGTTGTATGTTCGGGTTCGGCAGTACCAACAACGTAATCTAACAAAGACTCTCCAGCTAATCTATTTCCCAGATTCTTACTACCGACAAAACCAGGAGAATGAACGGGAATTATTGGAGTGGCAAACTTATTAGTGGCTGCTTCGCAAACCGCATCCAAGTCATCCCCAATCAGTGCTGTAACGCAGGTAGAGTAAACAAACACCGCAGGAGGATTGTAGCGTTTGATTACTTGAGAAATTCCCTTATACAGCTTTTTCTCACCGCCAAATATAATGTCATTTTCACTAATATCGGTAGTGAAACCCATTTTGTAGGTAGTAGCACCAGAAGAAAGACTACCGCGACTGCCCCAAGAGTTGCCCGCACAGGCGATCGGACCGTGAACCAAATGAGCCGCATCAGTAATGGGTACAAGGGCAATAGACGCTCCATCAAAAGCACATCCACCTTGAGCAGCACCAGGTTTAGCTTGTTGAGTACAAGCTTTGTTTTTACCTTGCTCCCCTTTTTTGTGATTATGCTCGCAGCCTGGTTCGTGGAGGAGATCGGCGATTTTTGCTTTTGTTACTTTTGGCATTGGTCTTTTGTTAGATGGGTAGGGTGGGCAAAAATAACTGACTGGAAATCTACGCTCGGTAGCTATAGAAATTTGCCCACCTTACGATTAGTGGACGGTCGCTTAACTACTAACAAATATATTTCGTAATATCTTCGCCACAGTCTCCTTCTAAATAACAGAGGGCGCGAAGACGTAAGCCGACAACTTCGTTATATAAAGGGTTGATTTTACAAAGAGCGGGAATGTGGAAGGTTTTCCCTAAGATATTTACATCGCGCTCAAAGGGACAGGTGCAGGGAATCAAATTACAAAGAAAATGGGCGAATTTATCATCTTTTACTTCGATATTGTTTACCCAGCGACGTAGGAAATAAAAAGGATCGAAGTGAAGCTTTTTAGTAGTAACGGTTGAGTTATAAGAGCTTTGGATACGAACAGACATAATAGTGTCCTCAATTTTCTGTAACCTTTTCTAGTTCTTTACCCAGACAACCGACGACGCTGTTAGTTTCTAAAAAATGAACGGAATAAATATAAGCAGTTTGCAAATACGTCCCGATGGAAATGATGTAACCTTCATCTCCTTTATTAGCTAGAGTTTCACCGACTCTTTTACCTGGGAATGTGCCATCATTGCGAATTTTTTTACGGACTCTTACTTTAGAATCAAGATCGAAATCTGGTTCGCGATCGAGTTCTACTTCACCTAGTTTGGTCATTTGTTTGTCCTTTGTACCATATGCGAAGCGGTATCCCTTGGGACAAGGGCATAACATCTTTTATTTTTGGTCATTGGTCTTTTATCTTTCGTTGATTGTTAACGACTAACAACTAACTATTAACCATTAACAATCAACTACTAACGACTCGACTAATGACCAATGACTAACGACGAATTTAACGAATCAAGTCGAAAGAGATATCAGTTTTGGCAGGAATAATAGTCTGGCGATCGAGTTCATCGAGGATGGTGTTAACAATCCAGTTATGGAGGTTGAGCGCACCTTTATAACCCAAAGTTGCATAGCGGTGCATGTGATGGCGATCAAAGATTGGATAGCCGATACGTACTAAGGGAGTTTTGGTGTCACGCCAGAGGTATTTACCGTAAGAGTTACCAATCAATAGATCTACTGGTTCGGTAAACATTAAGCTACGTAAGTGCCACAGGTCCTTTCTACCCCAGATAGTGGCATTTTGACCGTAGGGACTAGCATCTAAGACAGCTTTTAGTTCGGCTTCAAAGTTAGCATCGCCATCGCCATTATTATTCTTATTTTTTTTACCAGTTGTGGGGCTGTTAGTGACGACTATGTGAATTGGTTCTGCGCCTAATTCTAATAAGAAATTAACCAAACCAAATACATGGTCAGGATCGCCATAAAGAGCCACCCTTTTACCGTGAATCCAAGCCTGGGAATCAGTCATGGCATCCACTGCCCGACCTCTTTCTTCGACTATTTCTTGGGGTACGGGCTTACCAGTGAGTTCTGATAATTTGGAGATAAACTCGTCAGTACCTTTGATACCGAAGGGTCGGAAGTTATAAGTTGATCGACCCCATTCTTTTTCAATATAGCTTTGAGTCTTGGGAGTAGTGTATTTTTGGAAGAAGAATGTACCTTCGCCGTTGATCGAATCAGCAGCATCTTCTAGTTTGGTCAGACCATTATACATTTTGAACTCGCCAGTATTAGGAGCATCAAATGAATCTGCATTATCAGAAAGAATGGTGTAGTCGATACCAAATAATTGCAGGATGCGTTTCAGTTCGCGAATATTACCAATGTAAGGATCGAAGCCCAAGTTAAAGTTATACTTACCGTTAGTAGTTTCTGCTTTTTTACCTTCTGTTAAGCAATCTAAAATACCCTTGAGCATATTGTCGTAACCAGTGATGTGAGAGCCGACAAAGCTGGGGGTATGAGCATAGGGTACAGGAAAATCTTGAGGAACCGAGCCTCTATCTTTTGATGTTTGAATAAATGCACCCAAGTCATCTCCAATTACCTCAGCCATACAGGTCGTACAGAGGGCAATCATTTTAGGCTGATATAGTTGATAGGAGTTTGCTAACCCGTCTACCATGTTGTTGAGTCCGCCAAATACTGCTGCATCCTCAGTCATAGAGGAAGAAACAGCTTGGAAGGGTTCTTTAAAATTACGGGTTAAGTGAGTACGGAAGTAAGCCACGCAACCTTGGGAACCATGAGAGTAGGGTAAAGTTCCTTCAAAACCTGCGGCTACAAAGAGAGAGCCTAGAGGCTGGCATGCTTTAGCTGGATTGATAGTTAGGGCTTCGCGATCGAAGTTTTTCTCACGATAATCCCAAGTTTTTGTCCATTCAGCAATTCTAGCTACTTCGTCTTTGCTGTGGGCGCCTTCAAACTGACGTTTAAATTCAAATGTTTCCTGATAGGGGTCGGTTTGAAATAGATCGAAGTGATCTTGAATTTTCCCTGGTTCTGAAACTACTGGGGGTGTATTATTTTCGGGAAGGGTTGGATTGTTGGAAGTGTTCTCAGTCATGACTCTCTACCTCTGAAGAGATTGTTTTTAACTGGTTAAGGGTAATTGATTTTTGGCTTGTTATTATTAGCCGTTTGCTGCTTGCTTTCTATGATCGACTAACAACTAACGACTAACAACTAACGACTAACTACTACTTATCCCAAGGATTTTCGATTAAACTCCAGGTGGGGTTGTTAATTGCCAGATCCATGTCGCGAGCGAAGACAGCAAAGCCGTGGTAGCCGTGATAGGGACCTGAATAATCCCAGGAGTGCATCTGACGGAAGGGCAGAGCCATTTTCTGGAAGACGTATTTTTCTTTAATTCCTGCAGCAATCAAGTCAGGATTTAACTGTTTGGCAAATTCTTCAAATTCATGACCGCTTACATCGTCATAAATAACTGTTCCGTCTTTAACGTAATGAGCTGTGCGTTTGTAATCATCACCGTGACCGAATTCATAGCCAGTACCGATCACTTTCATACCCAAGTCTTGAAAAGCTGGAATTACGTGACGGGGGCGCAAGCCACCAACCATCATCATGACAGTTTTGCCTTCTAAGCGAGGACGATACTGCTCGATAATTGCATCCATATCTTTTTGATACTGGGCAATTACTTTTTCCGCATTTTCTTGAATTGTTTCATCAAACTGCTCCGCAATTTTGCGTAGAGACTGAGCAATTTGCGTAGGACCAAAGAAATTATATTCTAACCAGCCAATACCGTATTTTTCTTCCATGTGACGGCAGATGTAGTTCATCGACCGATAACAGTGGATTAGATTTAATTTGGCTAGGGGAGTCATTACCGTTTCGTTGAATGTACCATCCCCAGAGAATTGACTGATTACTCTTAAACCGATCGCTTCGAGTAACATCCGACTAGGCCAAGCGTCACCACCAATGTTGTAGTCTCCAATGATGTTAACGTCATAAGGACTTGGCTCAAATCCTTCAGGCAGCTTGCGATATTCATCAGCTTTGGGTAATACCCAATCACGGACTGTATCGTTAGCAATGTGGTGTCCTAAAGATTGGGAAACTCCTCTAAAACCTTCGCAACGTACAGGAACTACTGGTTTTTTGGTTTCTTCGGCTTTCTTTCTGGCAACCGCTTCAATATCATCTCCAATTAGACCAATAGGACATTCAGACTCAATGGTAGTTCCATTACTTAGGGGGAACAAAATTTCCAATTCATCGATCAGCTTTTTGAGTTTTTTGTCACCACCAAATACGATGTCTCGTTCTTGGAAATCCGAAGTAAACTGCATGGTACCGAAAGTATCCACACCAGTTGTCCCAATATAGTAATTACGACGACCAGACCAGGAATAGTAACCGCAACCTACAGGACCGTGAGAGATATGAATCATATCTTTTACAGGTCCCCAAACCACTCCTTTTGCGCCTGCATAGGCACAACCACGAGTGGTCATAACCCCAGGAACGGATTTCTTATTGGATTTTACGCCACAATCTGATTTACCTTCTTCGTATACGCCGAGGTGTTTGGAACGTCTTTTCGCAGCCTTATCAGGATAGGCTTCTAGTACCTCTTTGATCAGTTCTTTATTTTCTTCTACTGTGGTCATGGTATTCTCCCCCTTATCAGTTTTCGATCAGGGCGTTTTAGACAACGCCCTTTCTATTTATTGGTTAGTCACTAGTAACTGAAATTAGACACTGGCAGCAGCTTTGTCAGCAGCGATCGCTTTTTGGTATTCTGCGTCAGAATCCATAAATCCGTACTCAACTAATAATTCTTCTAGTTCATCCATAGTGATGGGAGTAGGGATTACTAAGTTAGTATTGTTTTCAATCTTGCGAGCAAGAGTGCGATATTCGTTAGCTTGAGGATGATCGGGTTCATACTCAATTACAGTCATCCGACGTAATTCTGCTCTTTGAACCACGTTGTCGCGAGGAACGTAGTGAATCATTTGAGTGCCAAGTTTATCAGCTAAAGCTTCAATTAATTCAATTTCACGGTCAACTTTACGGCTATTACAGATTAAACCGCCCAAGCGAACACCACCAGATTGAGCATATTTAAGAATACCCCGAGCGATGTTGTTAGCTGCATACATTGCCATCATCTCCCCAGAGGTAACAATGTAGATTTCTTGTGCTTTACCTTCACGAATAGGCATCGCGAAACCACCACACACAACGTCACCTAGTACGTCATAGGATACTAAATCAAGGTCTTCGTAAGCACCTTCTTCTTCAAGAAAGTTGATAGCAGTGATAATACCGCGACCCGCACAACCAACACCAGGTTCAGGACCACCAGATTCAACGCAACGCACGTTGTTATAGCCAGTAAGTAGTACTTCTTCAAGTTCAAGGTCTTCAACTGAGCCTCTTTCTGCTGCTAAGTGTAGAATAGTAGTTTGCGCTTTAGAATGAAGCATCAAGCGAGTGGAATCTGCTTTGGGGTCACAACCAACGATCATGACTCTTAGATTTTCAGATAATGCAGCGATCGTGTTCTGAGAAGTAGTGGATTTACCAATACCGCCTTTTCCGTAAAATGCAATCTGTCTCATGATGATTTCTCGTTAAATTTTTTAGAGGTCGATAATTCATTTTTTATTGGTCTTTAGTCATTAGTTCTCAATAGTACCCCTGTTAAGGTGAGCATTTGTACTAATTAAAAGCGATCGCATTTGACGAAATAAGAGGATTTTGACTACTTCGTATTCAATATTTCTCCTGTCAAACACATAATGTTTCAAAAGGTAATTCTCCAAGAATAGCGAT
>JBCDCO010000100.1:0-17748 GCA_039181635.1 Cyanobacteria bacterium P01_G01_bin.19
ACCTTGTGTTGGGGTATGCCCAGCCGATGCGATCGATTTGAGCTTGGGAGGGGTGATTGAGGATCTTTGCTATGGCTGTGGTCGATGTCTGCCAATTTGTCCTCAAGATTTAATCTCGACTCGCTCTCATGTATCTAGTCCGAATCAAATCGCATCATTAATCGAATCAAAAAAAATAGATGCGCTAGAAATTCATACTCAGGTTGGACATTATGATAACTTCAAAAGAGTCTGGACAGTTCTCAAACCAGTAGTTCGTAATTTAAAGCTGTTGGCTATTAGCTGTACCGACGGAGAAAATACGGTAAATTATTTGCGATCGCTTTATCGGTTAATCGAGCCTCTTCCTTGCCCTCTCATATGGCAGACAGATGGACGCTCGATGAGTGGCGATATTGGTAAAGGTACTACCCATGCGGCGATTGCCTTTGCCCAAAAAGTTTTACAGGGGAACCTACCTGGATATATTCAACTAGCAGGAGGAACAAATAACCACACAGTCGCTAAACTAATAAGGCTGAAAATGCTGCAAAGGCAAACCAAATTAAACCAGACTGGTGCTGTTTCAGGAGTAGCCTACGGCAGTTATGCCCGCACAATCCTGTCCCCCGTCTTAAACCAGTTAGAAACAACTGAACTGCAAAATATTTATCCTAATTTAATCAAAAGCAAAACAATGAATCAGCTTAACCGACGGTCGGATCGGGCTTTCTCTTATGAAGAAAAAACAACCTCTGACCTAAAGCTAGAGCAAGATCGAGATTTGCTAACTCAAGCTGTAGCTATAGCCAGTCAGCTGGTGAATCAAATCAAGCAAGCAGGTTGCTAGTAATTATTTAGTAGCTTCTCTCAATCAAAAAAATATTTATTACAGTCAATTTTTTAAATGCAGTCAGAAATACCCTCCCATCGGATGCAAGTCACCGATAATCTAGATAAATTACTTACTATTTTCCCCGATTCGATTCGTTCTAAGCTGGACGAGCATATCAAAGATGACAGCGACAAGCTGATTGAAGTTGTTTTGGACTTGGGTAGACCTCCAGAGGCTCGTTTTCGAGATGATGTTATCTATATCCGCGACGAACCCGTAAGCAAAGCAGAAATTCAACACTGTATCGAACGGGTAGGAATGTTCAGTAGCGACAACCGAGCGGGAATAGAGCGCACTCTACACCGCATTAGTGCCATTCGCAATCGAACTGGGGATATCATTGGTTTGACCTGCCGTATCGGTCGAGCTATCTTTGGCACAATAGTCATGATTCGCGACTTAATCGAAACAGGACAGTCGATTTTGCTTTTGGGTCGTCCTGGAGTCGGCAAAACTACCGCCTTGAGAGAAATAGCTAGAGTTCTAGCCGACGATCTCAAAAAAAGAGTGGTGATTATTGACACTTCTAACGAAGTTGCGGGAGATGGCGACATTCCCCATCCTGCCATTGGTCGCGCTCGTCGGATGCAGGTAGCCCGCCCAGAATTACAGCATCAGGTGATGATCGAAGCAGTTGAAAATCACACCCCTGAAGTTATCGTTATCGATGAAATTGGTACGGAGCTAGAAGCTTTGGCAGCCAGAACCATAGCAGAAAGAGGCGTTCAGCTAGTAGGTACGGCTCATGGCAATACTGTAGAAAACCTGATCAAAAACCCGACTCTGTCGGACTTGGTTGGTGGGATTCAGAGCGTCACTTTAGGGGACGATGAAGCCCGTCGCAGAAGGACTCAAAAGACTGTTTTGGAGCGTAAAGCACCTCCTACCTTTGCGATCGCAGTAGAAATGCTAGAAAGGCAGCGCTGGGTCGTTCATGACGACGTTTCCGCTACTATCGACACTTTATTAAGAGGTATTGAGCCACCCGCTCAGGTTAGAACAGTGGATGACAGTGGAGAAGTGACCATCATTCACGAAGAATCTTCTTCGCCTTTGAAACCCCTTTCTCCGAGAAAGACCAGAGCAGTAACTCCACTACATCCTCAAGGTTTGAGAGCTTCGGGAAAAATGACCCCTTTATCTCTCCATCAAGGTAAAGCAAAAAAAGACAATGTTTCTGAATTTGAACACTTACTAGATCGTTCTTGGCAGACGAAAGAACCCAATAGCCAAAAAATTCGTACCCCTGGTCCTAATGGGGAAGACTATCCCGTTTATATTTATGCTTACGGTATTGGGCGATCTCAGTTAGACCAAGTAATTGAGGTGTTGGATTTGCCGATTATGTTGACCAAAGATTTAGATGAGGCAGATGCGGTAGTAGCATTGCGATCGCAGATCAAGCATCATTCTAAGTTACGTAATATTGCGAAAGATCGTCATATTCCCATTCATACAGTCAAATCTAACACTATCCCTCAGATTACTCGTACTTTTCGCCAAATCCTTAATTTAGACGATCCCAATATTCCCGAAGCAACAGATCTGCGTTTGTTTAGCAAAGCAGGAAGCGACGATGAAATCGAGGCACTGGAAGAAGCTCGTCTAGCGGTGGAACAAATAGTGATTCCCCAGGGACAACCTGTTGAGTTGCTACCCCGTTCGGCAAAAGTTAGAAAAATGCAGCACGAACTGATCGAACACTATCGACTGCAGTCCGATAGTTTTGGCGATGAACCCAATCGTCGTTTGAGGATTTACCCTGCCTAAAAAGCTTGGGGAGCTTGGGTCAATACGATCGCTTTTTACCGTTCGGTAATGGGTCAAAACAGTTGCGGACAAACGAATGTCCTTACTCGTCATTTACGACGCGGAGCTAGTCCCTTTGGGATGACGATTGTGACTGGGGACTAGGGAACAGGGACTGGGAAGAAAATAGCTGCACAGCCAATCAATGCCTAATCCCTAATCCCCGATCCCTAATCCCTAGAATCACCGTTCCGTTTATTTATCCTCGAATGGGGACGGCGGAGAGAAGTCAAGCTGAATAGCCTACATCGTCTTGTAAATTAGATTGATGAGCGGCGGCAACGGCTAAGCGATCGCATCGCTCATTCTCGGGTATTCCTGCATGACCTTTGACCCAAATAAACTCGACATCATGTATTTTGCATAAGTCGAGTAGTTCCTGCCACAGGTCGGGATTTTTCGCCATTTCCTTGCTATTTCTTTTCCAGCCATTCCGTTGCCATTTTTTTGCCCAACCCTTAACCACTGCATCCACAATGTATTTAGAATCGCTGTGTAATTTGACTTTAGAATTGGATGGTAATGCTTCCAATGCAGCGATCGCTCCCATCATCTCCATGCGGTTATTAGTAGTCAAACGATAACCCTCTGACAGTTCTTCGCGGCGATCGCCCTCAATAATCACCGCACCGTATCCACCTTTACCAGGATTACCCGTACAAGCACCATCGGTATAGATGACGATCGTGTTTTCTGAAGCAGTTGTTTTAGACTTAGATGTTTTGTTGATAACTGGCTTGGTCGAAGATTTAGCGGTTTGAGACTTAAAAGATTTAATATACTTTAGAACCTCAGCTAATTCAGATTGAGACAAGGTTTCTATGCGATCAATAATTTCTTGTTTATAATCCATTTTGATTCAATAGTGAATCTGACTGAGAATGTAACGCAGACGGTCATAATCGTCTTTTAAGAGGGTGCTAAGAGTCCGACCGACATTTACTAACCAATCTCGATTTGCTTGCCTCTGACGATATACTTCGCGCACTGAGGCAGCAACTAAAGACTCCACTGGTATATCTTTTACAAGTAAAAGAGTGCGGATAAAATCTAGATTTTCAGTAAAGTTGACCACCTCTTCTGGATCGCAGCGATAGACGGACTGATGTATCTGAGGTGGACGGGGGGGTAGATATTGATACACTCTTCCCACACCATTACCATTATTAATGCTTGGAACTTCAAAACCGACTATGGCAGCCTTAAACTCCGTTTTGAGCATGGCAAAAATTTGAGGCTGCTGTTCTCGCAGCTCTTCCAAAGATAGACCCAATGCTCTGGCACGATGAACCGAATCAATGGGGCTAGTAGTTACATAGGTGACCACCGCGAGGATCTTATTGCCAGATTCTTCATCAAAAGACTTAATCCAACTGCCAAAAGGAGGCATGACTGGAAATTTGAGCCCTTCTGGTTCCAGACATTGAGCTAAATATTGAGTCGTCGAAGTCTCAATTACCTCACCTATATGGTGGGGATTGCGATCGTCAACAGTAAACTGAGGTAGAGGAAGACGCATTGTTCATCGAACATTTATCATTTACCAGTAATTTTGGCTCAAGTTAAAGTTTTGTGAGTCAAAGCGGCTAATGAAAATGCTTAAAAGTAAATTTTGTCTGAAACATGATAACGCTATTTCTTTTTTTTGGTTAAGTCTACTGCCTCTAGTTCAGATAGGTTAAAGGTGACTAACTTATCCCAATTGCCTCCCTCAAATAACACTGCGACTCTATTATCGTCTATGCGTTGTACTAGACCTTGAAATTTGTAATAAATATCGTCAGAGTTTGTAACTGTGACTGTCGAACCAGGTAAAATCATCATTTTATTAAAAGGCGATCGCTTTCTTTAGTGTTATTTTACATAGCTTATCAACTAAACATTCCAGTTTATAAAGATAAGATCGATTTGTTTATCTTTGCTGGTGGCATTAATAAATCTTCTGGCTATGATGATTTAAATGTAAAAGTTAAACATTACACTTGCTATCAATAAACTTTTAATCAGCAATATGCCAAAGAACAAACATAATTTACCCAAACATCTTAGGTTGGGGAAGACGGCAAAATCTCAAGAAGCCAAAACCCCTAAAGGTACTTCGAATGGAGGGCGAATTGTAACCAATCTCCAAGAAATTAACTGGACTCGTAATAAGTTGACACTAACAATTATTGCCCTATCTACGCCCTATCTGATTGCTACTGTCGGCTCTTTTGCCGTAGGGAATAGCTTAGTTGGCTTTATTTTTATAGGCTTAGGAGTTTTAGTAATTGGAATGTATCTGCTTTTACGTTATATCGAGAGGTCAGACTTTTAGCCGATTGATCGGCATTATTTTATTGTTATGTAGGACTAGTCTGCACTTACAAAGCTAGTCCTGAATTATCTCATGTCAAGCTCATCAAACCTCAAGACATCATACGATCTAGAATTTTTTGCACGATTTGCATTCCAGTTACAGCTTGCCAGCCAAATAATCCTAGAAGCAGAATGTTGAGCGAAACGTGGGTACTACGAGCCAAATCGTTACCTTTCTGCATATAGGGTACTAGAGATGCAGAGACAGCAATTAAGCCAGTCATGCCCAAACCTGCTAACAAATGAGGACCGACAAAAAGCTTACCGTTATTGATATAGGTAACTGCCATCCCGCCAATGTTGCCCACTACCATCAACGCTAACAAAATAGACCCCATTTTATGATGTCTTTGAGTAAACTTCTTTTTGATCAGTTCTTTTCTCGTCTCCTTGTCTGCGCTGCGAATTTTAGAACTTTTGACACCTAAATACAACGCATAAACAGTGATTCCTAGCAGCACCCACATTAAAATGGGATGACCAAATTGCGACCAAGTTTTTATTCCTTCGGGAATTTCCAACGCCATGATATTCTCCTCTTTTAGTCTTAATATTTTTAAAAGCTTTATAAAAATTAACTTAACATACATTCATATTTTTCAATGATCGAACAATGTCAGCTGCCCCCATTTCTTAAACCTGGGGATTTGATTATGGCGATCGCCCCGAGCGGAACCCTTAAAGTTACAGATTCGTTGGAAAAAGGGATCGCTATTTGGCAAGAACGGGGTTATCGGATCGAGTTGGGCAAAAATTATCAGTCTAGCTGCGGCTATCTTGCAGGAAGCGATCGCCAGCGCCGCCAAGATTTGGCTGCAGCCTGGCAAAATCCAGATTGCCAAGCAATTATGGCAATTCGCGGTGGTTACGGTGGGGCAAGACTGTTAGAAGATTGGAGTTGGAATCTAAACAGCAAAAAGTGGCTGATCGGATTTTCTGATGTTACGAGTTTATTATGGAGTTTAGCTACAGTAAACGTTTCTAGCCTACATGCCCCAGTCCTCACTACATTAGCCTCCGAACCAGAATGGGCGATCGCCAGAATGTTCGATTATTTGGAAACTGGCAATCTCAAACCATTGCAAGGTAAGCCAGGAGGTGGAGGTGAGGCTACTGGAATATTGTTACCAGCCAATCTAACTGTCGCTACTCACCTGCTTAAAACACCTATTCAGCCCAGCTTCGACGGTGCAATCATCGCTTTAGAAGACGTTACGGAATATCCCTACCGCATTGACCGAATGCTGACCCACTGGCGCATGATGGGAGTATTTAAGCACATAAAAGGTATCGCTCTCGGTCGTTTTAGTCGTTGCGAACCCTATCCTGGTACAAAAAGCTGGACAATTACAGAAGTCTTGCGCGATCGCCTTAATGATTTGAGCCTTCCCTTGGTTTATGACTTACCTTTTGGACACGACGGAGAAAATGCGGCTTTGCCAGTCGGGCAGCCAGTGAAGCTAAATGGAGATAAAGGTACCTTAGATTGGCAGTTGTGAAAGCCTTTTTGAATTCTGGTAAGATCTTCTACTATAGATAATGCTTAACAAAACTTAAAGGAGAATCGTACTTTGTCTCATACTATAGCCACTGATATCTGCGAGGGAGTAGCAGATTGTGTTGATGCTTGTCCCGTAGCCTGCATTCATGATGGTCCAGGAAAAAACGTTAAGGGAACGGAATGGTATTGGATTGATTTTGCCACCTGTATCGACTGTGGAATTTGCCTACAAGTATGTCCTGTCGAAGGTGCGATCGTTCCTGATGAAAGACCAGATTTACAAAAGACGCCACAGTAGAAGTCGTCGTAAATTAATTAGCTTATATAAATTAGCGATCTGTTCGCAAGTAATAAGTAATAAGTATTGAGTAATAAGTTCTTGCTTCTACTACTTTGCATCCCAATATTTACAGGCTGCATAAGCCATTGTTACAACCCCAGTAATAATGGCATCTTCATCAACTTTGAATTTTGGATGGTGTAGAGGATAGTTAGTGCCAGCATCATGCCCCACTCCCAAACGGAACATACATCCAGGAGCTTTATCTAAATATACAGAAAAGTCTTCTGCACCCAAAGATGGCTCTGGTAGAAGTCGAACACTTTCGTCTCCCCATGCTTCGCGAGTAGCAGACTCAAGAATCTGAGTAAGCTTTTCATCGTTGTGTACGGAGGGAACGCCACGACGATAATCTACTTGGCATTTTGCGCCAAAAGTTTTGCAGGTTCCTTCAACTATATTCTCAATCCACTGAGGCAGATTGGCGTGACTTTCTGGGTGTAGAGATCTTACCGTACCTACCATACGTACTCGATCAGCAATCACGTTATGTGCCCGTCCTCCTTCTATCTGACCAATAGACAGAACAATAGGATGCAAGGGGTTTTGAGTACGGCTAATAGCTTGTTGAAGAGTGGTAATTACCTGAGCTGCAATCCAAATAGCATCGATCGCCTGATGGGGGCGAGCTCCATGCCCCGACTCTCCCTGAATGACAATTTCTAATTCATCTGCAGCTGAGGTTAAAGCTCCGTAACGTATGCCTATACGGCGAGCGGGAATTGAGGGAAACACGTGAACGCCATAAATTGCATTTACCCCTTCCATTGCTCCATCTCTGAGCATCCATTTTGCCCCCTGAGCAATTTCTTCGGCTGGTTGAAAGAGAAAGCGAATATTTCCAGGAAGTTGATCTGAAAGCTGGGATAAGACCATTGCGGTGCCCAAACCTAAGGTCGAATGAACATCATGACCGCAAGCGTGCATAATTCCCTGATTGCGAGAAGCAAAATCCAACTTTACCGATTCTTGGATGGGCAAAGCGTCCATATCTGTCCGAATTGCTAGGGTGCGGCAATCTTTTCCCGAACCCTTTAATTCTCCCAAAACGCCTGTTTTGCCTATAGCTTCCGTGACGCTCAAACCGCAAGAAGACAAGACGCCTGCGATATATGCTGAAGTCTGGTATTCTTCTCCACTTAACTCAGGATGAGCGTGAATATGACGACGGATTTCGATGAGTCGTGGAGCAAAATCTTCGGTAATTTTTTTGATTTCAGAGAGCATTTAGTTTTTTTGACGATAAGACTATTGGATAGCTTTGCTTATCGTCTATCTTCCTTTCAGATTTAAGAATTTTATTCTTGTTCTACTATCACTACAGTAATATTATCAGACCCTCCAGCTTCTTTAGCTGTATCGATCAATTGTTGTGCTGTCAAATCACAGGAGTCTAGATTAATCAAGGCATCTTGAATTTTGTCGTCGGAAACTTCTTCTGTCAAACCATCACTACAGATCAACAGGCGATCGCCAGGCTGAATTTCAAATTCTTGAATGTCTATCTGCTGAAGATCTTCTCTTCCCAAACATTGAGATAGCACGTGCCGCCAAGGATGAAACTTAGCCTGTTCGGCATCTATTTCTCCTTTTTTTAAAGCCATCCCGACCCAGGTATGATCGTCTGTTATTTGCTCTAGAACAGAGCTGTGTAGACGGTACAATCTAGAGTCACCTACATGAGCGCACCAAGGGCGATTTTCGCGAAATATCAGAACCACAACCGTAGTTCCCATATCTCGCCGTTCTGGATGATTTCGTTGATCTTCAATAATACCCAGGTTAGCTTTCTCGACTGCTTCTTTGAGCAGAACTTCTGAAGATAGAGGAGAATCCCAGTTTTGTTCTAAGTAGCTCTGAATTACTTCTGTGGCGATTCTGCTGGCTTCTTGTCCGCCAGCATGTCCTCCCATACCATCAGCTACTATGAAAAAACGTCCCTTATCTTCATCAACAAAATAATTATCCTGGTTGGCTGTTCTTACAACCCCTGTATCTGTAAGACCTATAAAATGACGCTTCATAAACAGTTAGTCGGTAAACTGAAAGAGATCGAAGATATAGACCGAGCAGCCCTCTGGACTAGTAGTCTTATATCTTGCTAAAACATACGGTCAATGCGATCTAATCGTTTGAGTAATCGCAATAATGCCCAACCAGGGACAATTGCGATCGCTGCAGCGCTCGCTGCCACAATTTGATAACCGTTGACCAAAAGGAGAGTGGCACAAATTAATAATGCACTCAACAACACAGTATAGTTTGTACCTAGTTGAATCGCACTCAAACGACGCACAACTCGTTCTGATTCTATCGAACGAACGCGGACTCGCAAGTCTCCTCTCTCTAATTTATCTATTGTATCGTCGATTCGTCGAGGCAATCCCAAGGCTGTTGAACCTACTTGAGCCGCTTGTTTGCCTAATTCATCAAAAATTGTATTTCCGTTAGATCCTGTACTAGTCATAAGCTGCATTGCATAAGGTTGAGCGACTTCCATAAAGTTAAATTCAGGGTCAAGACCCTTGCCAACTCCTTCCAAGGTAGAAAAAGCTCGCATCACAAAAGTAAAAGTTGCTGGAAAGCGGAATGGTTGACCATAAGCTATGTCGTAGAGATCTTCGCTAATAGCATCAATTGATTGCTCTTCAAAAGGCTTATCCATAAAGTTATCTAGCATGTACTGAATAGACCTTCTGACGCTGGTCATGTCTCCTGTGGGAACTAAAGCTCCTAAATTGACCAGAGATTTAACAACCATTTCGCCGTTCTTTTGGGTAATACCCATTAAGGTATCCATTAAACCTTCACGAATGTTATTTTCGATTTGACCCATCATGCCGAAATCGTAGAAAATCAAAGCCCCATCAGAGTTAACCGCCAAGTTTCCTGGATGAGGATCGGCATGGAAAAAACCTCCATCTAAAATCTGCTGTAAATAAGCCTTAGCACCCAATCGAGCCAATAATTTACGATCTAAGCCAGCCGCTTCGATCGCTTCGTAGTGGCTAATTTTGATTCCTGGCATATATTCTAGAGTTAGAACTTTGGGGGAAGCATACTTCCAGTAGACACGCGGAACGCAGACCCAATCTTCATCCCTAAAGTTACGGCGAAAAGTATCTGCATTACGACCTTCCTTGAGATAATCCGTTTCTTCCCACAGAATACGGCAACATTCCTCATATATTCCCAGCCAATCTCTATTTTTGCCCCACTTTGGATGGTTTTGGAAGTAGCGAGCAATTTGCTTAAGAATCACTAAATCGACAGTAAATAGTTGCTTTAATCCTGGTCTTTGGACTTTAACTACAACTTCCTCATCACTGTGGAGTTTTGCTCTATGTACTTGCCCCAAACTAGCCGCCGCCAAAGGAATCGGGTCGAAACTGCTAAAAAGTTTGGCAACAGGCTTGCCAAAATCTGATTCGATAATCTCTTCAATTTGATCGTAGGAAAACGCAGGAACTCTATCCTGTAGTTTAGAAAGTTCTTCGACATATTCAATGGGAAACAAATCGGCTCTGGTCGAAAATAGCTGCCCTAGCTTGATAAAAGTAGGACCCAATTCCAGAAAATTTTCCCGTATCCATATAGCCTGCTCCCTGCGTCTTATTGCCTGCTTTTCAGGCGTAAAGCCACCTGCATAAGTCCATTTACGATTATTCCGCCAGTTTTTGAATAGAAAAGAGAAAACGAACCGCCAAATATCGAACCGACGACGATTTCTTGAATACTTGGGTCGATTCCAACGATAAGATTTGCCCGATACGCTAAGTCCAGATTTCTCTCGGTCAGATGCTACTTTTGCAACATCTAAAGTTGCCAGAGGAGGATCGGATGTACTGGGGTCGTAACTAGTTGAGTTTTGATTGGGGAAGGCAGGAGACACAGAGTTTCTTAACGGATATTAAAGTAGGATTTTATTTGGTTAAGTTTAATTAACTAATCTAAATACTAGCGACTTATTGCCAAAAAAACTTTATCTATAGAATGTTATTACATTACGTTCATGTTGACTTCTAGAAAAGCTCACTTAAACTGGAAGAGCTCTAAAAGCAGATTACAGCATTCTATAATCAACTTTTAAAACCCTTGGTGCTTAATCTTGATATTTTTTCAACTCTGCTCTAAGAGTGGCAATTTCTGCCCTCAAACTGTCTAACATTGCTTGTAGGTCATCGGAGTAAATATCTATGTCAACACCACTGCTAGTAGCAACCTCACTAGTTGTCGTGCTTCCACTACCAGAAGCATTTGAGCTGGATGCTCTTCCCGCAGCTTGTTCTGCTCGTAATTCTACTTCCTCAACAAATTTCCTCAGATTTTCTCTTTGCTCTGCATCAAACTTTCCCAAATCGCTCATGGCATTGGTAAAAGATTCTTCAAGCTTCTCGCTGAAAACTTCGGCTAATGCTCTGCCGAAAAAAAAGGCATCGGTGACAGGGTTACTCATGAAACAAAGATTTAAAAGACTTTCGTAACAAATTATATCCTTATTTCATAAGCCAATCCTCAATAACCAGTATTAGATTGTCGAAGCAAAGCAATATTTGAACAGCCAGCCAGTATTTCAACCTGAAAAAGTTTGCGCGATCGGCAAAAATATTAGTGTCTTAACTGTTACGCAGATGACAATTTTTTCCATAATTATCTGTTAAAAATGTCAGGGAACTATTTAGCCGAACAGCAGCATCGAAGAGATTTAATGGTATTTACAAGTTCTTAAATACATCTTCAATTAATCTTTATGGAAATTAGGTGATTCTGCTCATGCACATTAATTGAAAAATCGGGCAGGATGATTACAGATATTACAGATAAAAGAAGCCGACACCATTCAGATAGAAAGTAAACGATCGCAATTGTGACTCATTTTTGCTTGATAGGGATCTAACAACATCAAAAGCATGAAGTAAATTCTTCAGACATATATATCTTACAGAGATATAGGCGAAATGAAGTTAAGTCGGCTTTCACTCAAACTTTTTTACCGAAGTAACTTATTAGAGTCAAGGAGCTAATTATGAATGCAACTCACACAGTCAAATCTAAAATCGACGTTTTTGCACCATTGCGTAAATGGATCGATGGTATTGATGTTCGAAGTAACGTCATTGCTCACCGTATTTGTAAGTGGATTCCAAGTCAATGTCCCTTTGAACGGGAAATAAAGTTTTTAGGACGCACTATGGTTAAAATCCCACCGATGTGCAAAATTAATCCTCTTTACAATGAGCTGATGGCTTTGCGTTTTCGCGCAATTTGCTACTTAGCCGACGTTTGCGGAGAAGATGTTAGTGCTTACTGTTAAGATAGGCTACAGCTAAAATTCTTTTTCATCCAGCAAATAGTTGTGGCAATCATCGCATTAAAAGCTTGGTATCTAGCCAAATACGAGCCAATTAAAGAAGTCATCAAAAAACCTTGTACTCTGCGATTGAGTAGAAATAGCTTGTTAAAAACAGGCTTGCGTACGGATTTTCTAGACGATCGCTTTGAGGTAGAAAGTTCCGACTGGTTTGAACTGTATCTGGGAAATAAGACAGTAGAATTTTATATTGAAGGAAGTGGAAGCTATGTCGTTTCTAACGTCGATTTAGTTTCTCAGGAGATATATTTCACCAAATCAAATAGCATTTCAGGGCTAGAGCCGATTATTTATTATAGTCCTCAGCATTACTATCAGCCCGCTAACAAAGCTATCAGCAATATTCTGAGCAATACTATTACTAAAATTGCCGAAAGATCGCGAATCCCTCTCTCTTTAGAGATCGCTCCAAATTCAGTCGATTCGCCTTTACGCTTTAGCAATAGTCAGTTTCGTAAAATTAATAAGAGTTTGTTGTTGATTGCTGACGTCACTCCAGTAGAGGCGATCGCCAGAGAAAAAGAGTCTAGTTTACTGGTCGATCCGAGTGTTTGCCTCGAGCTGGGTTATGGAATTCAAAACAAAGACGACGGACAAATTTTGCTGGTCAAAATGGAGCGTTCGGACTTGACGGGTGTCGAGCCATTTGACGTAGCTAACTACAGACAGCTGAGTTTTCAAGACGAAAAGCAACTTGGCAAAACTTTACCAACGTTGATCGACACTTTGCTCCAGAGATATAGCTTGTTTTGAAGTAATTTTGAAGATTAGCATCAGACAATGAGTTAAACTTTAATTATTAAATGAGAATAATTTTTATAAAGAACTCTGCCAAATAGCTATTTCGGTTTTGATAAGGAATCCGATTTAAGCGACTTCAAAAGCAATATGGAACATTCAGTAATTCTTCAGCTTCGCAACATTACTAAGACATATGCTCGTCAAGCAAGGGAAGATAAGATTCTAGTTTTGGACGATGTAAGTTTAGCTCTAGAACAAGGAGATTTACTGGGTTTGCTAGGTCCATCGGGGTGTGGAAAAACTACCTTGCTAAGAATAATTGCAGGTTTTGAGTCTATTTCTCAAGGGACGGTAGAAATAGCTGGAAAAACAGTCTGCGATAACTGTGATTTTATTCCAGCAGAAAGGCGCAACACGGGAATGGTCTTTCAAGATTATGCTTTATTTCCTCATCTGACTGTAGAGGAAAATATCGCTTTTGGTCTCCATAACCAGGTCAAAAAGCTGAAAAAGAAAATGATTTTCTTTAAACAGCAATCTAGCAGTTCTACCAAGCAGAGAGTAAACGAAGTTTTAGAATTAGTAGGGTTGAGTAGCTTGAGCAAGCGCTATCCTCATCAGCTTTCAGGGGGACAACAGCAGCGTATATCTTTGGCAAGAGCGTTGGCACCGCAGCCATCACTAATTTTGCTGGATGAACCCTTAAGTAATTTGGACGTTCAGGTACGTCATCGTTTGAGATCGGAAATTAGGGCTATTTTGAAAGCAGCAGGCACATCGGCAATTTTTGTTACTCACGATCGCGAAGAAGCTATGGCTATTTCCGACAAGATTGCAGTAATGCGTCGAGGAAAAATAGAGCAGGTGGCGACACCAGAGGAAACCTATCTCAATCCTCAGTCTCGCTTTGTAGCTGAGTTTGTGACTCAAGCGAATTTTATACCAGCTCAAAGAAGCAATCGACATTGGGTAACTGAATTGGGAAAAGTTCGAGCGGCGGGGAGCTTAGCCGAAGTAAGTAATGAAAAAGGAGACTTGATGTTGCGCCAAGAAGATATTATCCTGACTCCCGACGTCGATTCAGATATGACAATTGTAGAAAGACAGTTTTTGGGTAGAGAATATTATTACTCGATTGAAACGCAATCGGGTAAAAGGATTCAGGCTCGTACGGGGTTAGATAACGCGATCGCTATAGGAACAAAAGTAAAGTTATCCCTTGATATAGATTCACCTAAGATTTTCTTTGATCGCGATTTGTCTAAAAAACCTTTGAGCAAAATTAAAGTTTGACAATTTTTGCTCGTAAAATTTCGTTTTAAAGTGATCGCAAATTGACGTTTTTGTCGAGTAACGTGAGTTCGGAATTCGGAGTTAGGAGTCCTAAAGGACATTGTGCCCTTGTGGTATACCGCTTCGCATATTAGGAGTTATGTTACTCATAACGAAAGAACAAGGAATTCAGACCTTTAAAAATTAGAGAGTTACACAATTTTTAAGTTTTTATTGCTTCGTCGAACTCACGTCGAGTAAGATAAGCAGAATTGAAGAGCATTTAAAAAACCCCTCTAAACAATAGAAGAGTTTTCTTTTCATTTTAGTTTTGAAATTTTGACTGTCTTCTGCCACACTTATATTCACAACAATTAGATTAAAGCCAACCCAAATAGTTACCGATCGCAATACCAATACCAACTCCTGCTAAAGCACTAAAAGCAGTCGGTAAAAATGACCAATTATTTTGACTGTGAGGGCGGGAAGCACTTTTAAATTTACTGGTAGTAATCATGTTTTAAACTCTGGTCTAAACTGATTACATCCTATGGTCGATAAAGGTTTCCAGCAGCGATTTACGTCACTTACGATATGCGATCGCACACCGTAAACTGAATAGAATGATTATAATAGCCGTTGGATTTTAAATCGCAAAATCATCTATGCTTTTAGCTAATATATTTTTTATTTCCTTGATGGGCTTTCTCACTCTCTATGTCTTGAGAGGAATTGGCATGATTACCTTTATTTCGGGTGGAATTATCATCATTTTGCTGATGACTGCAATCGTATCGGGGCTGACTTGGGGAATCCTCAAGACCATGAGATATTAGACTGCGAATCGCGATCGCTTCAAGAAGCTTTAGATAAAACGCGATCAACTCGGTCTAGTTCAATTTCTAAAAAGTCATCCACCGTCCAATTAGCTTTGCGCTGCAACATGTGAAGGGGATAAAGACTAGCAATACCCACTACCTGAATTTTTGCCCTTTTTGCTGCCTCAATTCCAACAGGATTATCTTCAATTGCCAAACATTCTGAAGGCTGTAAGTTTAGCTTTTCTAAAGCTAACAAGTATGGTTCGGGTTCTGGCTTACTTTGTGCCAAGTCATCTCCCCCCACAATAATATCTATGTACTGAGCTAGTTCTGCTTTTTCCAAAACGTATAATACTTCAGATTTTGGCGCACCTGTTACCAGTCCGATCGCAATATTTTGCTCTTTTAATTGGCTAAAAAATTCAGATAGATGGGGAGATAAAACTAATTCTTCTAAACCGTCTATGCGTTCTCTATAGGCTTTATTTTTCTTCTCTAATAAGCGGTTTAAATAGTCATCGGGAAGAATACGACCGCGATTAGCCAAAATATCTTTTAAACAAGCGTGATCGCTCCTACCTCGACAATAAGTTGTGTATTCGTCGTCATCTGCCCGCAAATTCTCTTCCAGTAGGATATCTCCTACTAGTGCTTGATTAATTGCCTCATCGTCAAAGATGACGCCGCTAAAATCTAAAAAAACCGCTTTTAAGCCCATGTATGATTCAATACCCAAGATAGAAGATTAAATATTAATTGACTTCATGCCCGTACTCAGTTGGTTTGTCCACCAAACATCTTCTGTTATAACGCGATCGAATCCCGCTGTCCCTAACCAAGCATCAACGCTCCCTTGAGCGTATCGGTCAATGTAGGGTTCTTCAAAAACCTCAGTCAACCAAGGAGTTTGGCGTAAAGTTTTTTGATTGCCATCGAGAATTGCAATCTGTCCTCCAGGAGAAAGCAAGCGATATCCTTCTTTGAGAATAGCAACGGCGATCTCTGGTGGAGTTTCATGAAATAGAAGCGATGCGGTAACTAAGTCAAATTCGCCATCAGCAAAATTAGTGGTTTCGGCTAATCCGTGTACCCATGTAATCTCCAATCCCGCTTGTTTTGATTTGTAGTCAGCCATGACCAACATTTGAGGAGATAGATCTAGCCCAACTACTTCTGCATTGGGAAATGCTTGCTTGAGCATGATGGTAGTCGAACCAGTTCCACAGCCCAAGTCGAGAATTTTTTTTGGGCTGCCCGCCACAGCTTTAATAACGGCTTCTCTGTTCCAGTCTTCATTAGGCGCTAAAACATACTGAGTCACGGGATCGTAAGTGACTGCAGCACCAGAGGTAAGATATCCGCCTTCGATACCGTGGAAGTTTTGCGAAGCATAATATTCAGGATACGCAAGATCTGGAACGGCAAGGCGATCGCTTTCGGTTTCCCAGTCAATACTGTCTGATAACTCTTTTAATTTCTGGCGATCAATCGCCAAACTAAATAATGGTTGTAAAAACCTTTCCCACAAACTATCCTGCTTAGTAGCCATTGTTAATCCGCAACACAACTTTATACATTATTACCAAAATTAAACTGTTGTGCTGGAACTAACCGATAATTTTAAGACTGTTCCCCACAATTCTGTAATGGCGATCGCTAGATAGCTTTACAGTGTTAATTAATCAAAGATTATGGGTGTAAATGATATAATTTCATCAAAATAATCGTCTTTTTAAAAGATATAGCGATCGGGAAAAATATAGTAAAAATGCCTGACATTGTTGATATTGCAGTAGAAACGGAAGGTTTTAGCACGTTGGTTGCAGCAGTGAAAGCGGCTGATTTAGTTGAGACATTAAAAAGCCCAGGGAAATTTACTGTGTTTGCCCCTACTGATGATGCTTTTGCCAAACTCCCTCCAGGAACAGTTCAAACTTTGGTGCAAAACCCTCCTCAGTTAGCCAGAATTTTGACCTATCACGTCGTCGCGGGTAAGTTAATGCAGGCAGATTTAGCCAAACTAGATTCGGTTACTTCTGTCGAAGGTTCACCGATTTCCATTGACTGTAGTGACGGCTTTGAAGTCAAAAACGCTACTGTAATTGCAGCCGACATTGAAGCAGACAACGGCGTAATTCATGTTATTGATAACGTCATTTTGATGGGATAGGTTTCATTTAACATTTAACATTGAGCATTAAGTATTATTTCCAATCAGTTTTAAATAAGAAAGAAACACTAAGTTGCACAATGATCGCGAAAATCGCGAATGATATCATCTGAAGATGCATACATTCTTTTTTGATTTAAAACACTAAAGTTTCAATTAAAATGAATAGACTTATGATTTATTTCTCTAAATTGTTTTTATTAGTTGGTGTTAGATAGATAGAGCTGTTATGACTGTTAAATTTGTTTTAGGTGTAGTTTCTTTTTAATACTTCTTGACGAAATATTTTTGGATCTAAGCTTTCTTCTTCAATTTCTTCGTCTAGAAATCTTCTTAAAATTATGTAGGCTGTTTCTTCAGAAACTAAATCGCATTCTGGTATATAGTGTGGCTCTATTCGTGGCTCTTCTGAAAATAACAATTCTCTACTATTTGTTGCTAAGTCTAAATATTTTTTCTCGACATTTTCTTTCCCATATTTATTTTCAAAA
>JBCDCO010000101.1:0-17723 GCA_039181635.1 Cyanobacteria bacterium P01_G01_bin.19
CCAGGCGAGAAAGTATTCCTCGGTCAAAAAATTACCGCTCGGGGTATCGAAGAAGGAAAACAAGCTTTGGATATTTTGGCAGCACATCCGTCGACAGCTAAATTTATCAGCTACAAATTAGCCCAATATTTTGTGGCAGATGAGCCTCCTGTCGATTTGGTAGACGCTCTGGCGGAAAAGTTCTTGGATAGTAATGGCAATATAAAAGTAGTGATGGATGCTTTAATTCACAGTCCCGAATTTAGCGATCCGCAATATGACAAGCAAAAGTTTACCACTCCCTATCAGTATTTGATTTCTTTGGTACGAATGGCAGAAATCCAACAGCCAAATCTAAAGCGCCTTCAGGGCATGCTAGGTCAGTTATCTATGCCTGTGTATATGTGCGTTCCTCCCACTGGCTACAGAAATACCCAGGATGCTTGGCTCAATCCACAGGCAATGTTGCAAAGGATTGCTTTGGCTACAGCAATTAGCAATCAAGTTCTAAACCGAGAAGATGAAATTGTGTATGAAGAATTAATCAATAATGTAGGCAAACTTTCTCCTCAAACCCAAAATGCGATCGCAGAGTCACCACGTCTGCGTACTGCTCTCCTTTTAGGAAGTCCCGAAGCGATGTATCGCTGAAATTCCGCCTCGATTTTAATTTAAATATTGAAACATTATTTTAAACTCTGATGAAAAGAAGAAAATTTTTAACTAGAGCTAGCTTGATGAGCGCGGGAATGCTGATTCCTATCGGATTAAACAGCTGTGTCGCTCAAACAAATGCTCGTGCGCAAACCGACCGACCACAGCGTTTAGTTGTAATCTTTTTGCGGGGTGCAATTGATGGTTTAAACGTAGTTATCCCCCACCAAGAAGCAAATTATTACCAATTTAGACCAACGGTTGCTATTCCTTATCCTCAAGAAAAAAATGGTGCGATCGATCTAGATGGTTTTTTTGGTTTGCATCCCAAACTTAAAGATGTCATGCCGCTATGGGAGAGTAAAAGCTTGGCTTTTGTCCATGCTAGCGGTTTAGACTTAACAGAGCGATCGCATTTTCAGGCTCAAGACTACATGGAAAACGGTACTCCTGGTGTTAAAAGCACTGCGGATGGCTGGATGAATCGACTTTTAGCAGAGCTACCACAGAATAGACTAATTCAGGCTCTTAATGTTGGAGGTACTACGCCTTACATCCTGAAAGGAAAAATGGAAATAGCTACCTTAAGACCTGGCAAAGATTCTGTTAGACCGATTATTACCGATCGCGATAATATCAATAAAGCCTTTGGTAGTCTGTACAGCGGACAAGATGACTTGAGCAGAGCCTTTCAAAACGGAACTAAGTCTCGAAAAGCTGTTTTAGCAGAGTTAAATCAGGAAATGATGTCTTCTTCTCGGGGAGCAAATAACGTCAACGCTTTTGTTGATGATGCAGCCGAAGTTGCCCGACTAATGGTAGGTAATACCAAAACTCAGCTCGCATTTATGGAAGTCGGTGGTTGGGACACCCACATAAATCAAATCGCTATTCACAATAATTTGCTGCCCAATTTGGGCAAGGGTTTGGCAACTTTGGTTAAGGGATTGGAGCCAATTTATGACGATACAACAATTGTTGTCATATCTGAATTTGGTCGTACGGTCAAAGAAAATGGTAATAAAGGAACAGACCATGGCAGAGGAAACGCCATGTGGATTCTGGGGGGAAAAATCAACGGAGGAAAGGTATATGGTGACTGGCAAGGACTAGAAGAATCTATACTCGCAGAAGGTAGAGACTTACCCGTGACCACAGATTTCCGATCGCCCATCGCTTCAATTTTACAAAATCGCTTGGGACTTGAGGATGATAGTTTGCATCGAGTATTTCCTGACTACAAATTAGAAAATATGAATGATTTTTTAGCTTGAGCTAAAAGTTGAGGTGGGTAATATTTTGACCTCAACTTTTCATTTTGTAGTACTAAAGACTGCTGTTCCAGATACTTTTACCCTGGTCTTCGTTAAAACGGTAAAATAAGCCCTCGTCTTTAAAATTATGTTCTTGAAGGACATGGCTAAATAAACCTTTTTCCAGCATTTTCTGACCTATTTTGACGGCATCTGTGCGGGAAACCTTTGCCTGCTTGGCAATCCAATCGACTGCTTCATTACCTAAAAAACAACGCTGATATAATTTCAATTTGTGACGGCGAGTTTTAATTTCTACTCCCCCATCAGAGCGCATCTTAGAACCCATTTGTCTAATGCTGATGCGATTAATATCGGCAACCGATTGACTGCTACTATGTTTGGAAGACTCTTGATTGGAAATTTTATCTTCTTCTAAGATCTCCAAAATATCTTTTTCTTGATAGCGTTTGTTTTGCATCCAAATCCCAATGCTATTTTTTTCCTTGACTAGCAATGTGGGAATTTGAGATCTTTCTTCGTGATCTAAATATTCTTCTCGACATTCTTTGATTGCCACTTGCAACTCTTCTTTGGGAAATCCTTTTGCCTTGATAAAAATCCCACCATTGTAGACAATTCCCCATACTGTTTTGTCATTATCTTGTAGCTTGCAATATTTTACTTGAGTGCGATCTAAGAAGAGCATTAATATCTTTCTCCTATTATCTTATCTATAATTAAATGGCGAGATATTTGATTAGTTTGAGATTTTTAATAATCAGTTGTTTAATATTGCCACCGCGATATTTAGCATCAGGGTTCAATAGTGACAATCTCAGTATATTCAAAATTATTTGAACTGTGTCTAACTAGAGGATGTTTTTGCTGTTTTACATCTAGCCAGTCTGCTTGACAGTCTATTTTTGGAGAGTAATAGGTTAGCACATATTCCCGACCAATTCGAGATTTAGTTTCTGCCTGTACTTCCCCTCTCCACTGAGTTTTGGTCGCTAAGATTACGAGTTGATTTGCTAACTCTGGAATTGCTTTTGCCACTTGTTGGCGGTAAATTCGATCCAAGCTGCCAAAAGGGGAATCCATTACAATTGGAAAAGTACTGCTATCATAACCGACGATAGTGTTGCGCTCGCTCCACTGTCTGACGCGATCGATAATTCCCCCTATGAAGGAGAGACTGAGGATCTGGTTTTCTCCTGTAGATGCGGCTACAGGTATCTCTGTACCGACAATATTTTGGACTAGGGTTAATTCATAATTAGAACTCAGCTTTGGTAAGTAAGGAGTAAAGGAAATAAAGCTAAAGATTTCTCTTACCTTTTGTTCTAGTTCCGTTCTAAACTGTTGTTCGAGTAAGCTTCTGACTTCATCAAGACGGTTAATAGATTCTCGAGCTGCTTCGATTCTTTTTTGTGCTAACTTTTGCTTGTTTTCAGTCAGTTGATGATGATTTATCTTTCGGGCTAGATCGTTAGACTGATGAGTCAAATCTGTCTGTCTTTGCTGGTTGACTCCCTGTGCCAAGATTAGGTTTTTGAGTTGGCTTTCTATCTGTTCTACTTTTTTTTGTATCTGTTGGATATTTTGCTGGGGAAAGTTTTTAAGCTGTTTGTTAGTCCGCTTTATTTCTGCTTCGATGTTATTTAGAGCTATGTACTGATGATTGATTTCTGCTTGTTGTCGATCTAGTTGTTGCCAGAATCGATCAATCTGTGACTCTAATTTATTGGTTTGGGTTTCTAGTCTAATTGCTGCCTCTTCAACGTTTTTTAGCTCTGTTTTTTGCAGCCAGGATTTGACTTTTGAGTAAGCTATGGTTTCGGGATCTAAAGTTCCTCCGCAGATGCAGCGTTGTTGTTCTAGGAGTTGTTGAATAAATTCTTGTTTGATCCCGCTAGACAATTCACCACGATCGCGTAAGCTTTGAGTTAACTCGATAAAGCGATCGCGAGTGCTCTCTAGAAAAACGGTATAGCTGCTTTGGGTCAATGTTTTTTTGAGTTCGGTTTTGCTTTGGATTAAATCCTGTTTGAGTTTTTTCTGTTGCTCGACTAATTTAAGCTTTAACTGCTCTATTTTGTCTGCACCGCTAACATCTAAAAGCTGCTGGGATAGTTTGGCTTTTTGCTGTTCTAATTGCTTTACCTGAATAACATTTTCTTGTAATTCTCGAACGAGATTTTCTTGTTCTTGTTCCAGTTCGATCTGCTGAGTCAAAAATTCTTTAGTGCGAGCATCCCCTAGTTCCTGTAATTCTTCCTGTAGACTTCTTTTGGCTTTTTTTAAATGCTCGATCGCCCGATCTAGAATTTTTACTCCTAATAACTCTTTCGTATCTTCAGCAATATTATGCTCTTGATTGTGCCGAAAAAAACTATCAATCCGTTCACCATCAAAGAAAAAATATTGATGTAAGCTGGCAGGTAAGGTTTTTTCAATAATATCTTCTGCCATTTCTAGAGGTGGATACCATCTGCCGTCATCTCCAGCCACTAACATAAATAGTTTAGTCGGGCTGTATTTAACCTGAGTCTCGGAGATTTTATTGGCATAGCATTTACGCTTTATTTGATAGTGTTTGCGATCATGCTCAAACTGCAGTTCAACCCAGCATTCTACTGCTTGTTCTAAATTAGCTTCAGCGATCGCTCTTTGATTGACCAATAGTTCGGGGGAAGCAAAAGCAGCCGTAAATCTTTCGTATAACACCCAGGTGAAAGCATTTAAAATTGTCGTTTTCCCCGCACCATTATTCCCATAGATAACTGTCGTGTTTTTTTCTCCGCTAGCAAATTCGATCTGAGGTGTTTTGCCGTAGAACTGACGAAAGTTACATAGCTGCAGGTAAATTAATTTCATTGCACGACTTTCTTAATAATATTCAAAACATCTTCGTTGATGTTGCGGGGAGTTTTTAAGTACAGCTTGTCTTTTTCTAGCTTTAATACCTGCTCGATAATTTGCTTTACTTCCTTTGGTGCAGTGGTTATGGGCTTTTGAATCGAGCTTAAATCTGAATTGAGCGAGCGATGGTTTTTGTTCATAATTTATTATCTATTGTCAATTGTTCCTTGTCCATTGATAAAAATTGGTCAATACATTCAATTGAAGTTATCTTTGGTAAAAAAATGACCGATCTAACCGATGACCATCAGTAGCCTGGAATTTGAATTCGATCTTTTGTGGGAAGATTTGTTTCCCGATTTAGACTTAGATACAGAAGTACGCCTGATTCCCAAACGGCGTTTTAAGTTTGACTATGTCAACTTTCCCGCTAAGGTAGCGATCGAAATCAACGGTCAAATATGGCATAAAGGGGGACATAGTACGGGAAAAAGCCTGATGCGGGATTATGAAAAGCTTAACCTCGCACAGCAGCATGGTTACTGTGTGTTTCAACTATCCAAAGAAATGATTACCGAACAATGGCTGAAAGCGATCGCTGATACGATCCGCAGTCGCTCTTTACAGCTTGCTTAGAACGCTTAGTTTTTAGAACAGAAAACTTATAAAAACAGTAAATAAACATAAATAATTGTCTCTATCAATGATCTATGGGACTCAATCTATAGACAAATGTAGCCAGTAGTAGAAAAATAATAATTTGTCTCTTGCCAACCAGCTCATCATAAAGGCAATGCCTAACAGCTAGCTTTATGAGTCGCGTAATCCTTGTTTGACGCAATCGCCATGAATACCATTGACTACAATAATATAGCCAGATTATCTCTCGAAGGAGAGCTAATTGATCGCGCTACCGCCAAAAGCATTTTGAACGCTCCAGATTTGGCATTGCTAGAACAACTTAACGCAGCATATAAAGTTCGCCATCACTATTGGTCAAACCGCGTCAGATTACACTTTTTATTAAACGCCCAGAGTGGCTTGTGTCCCGAAGACTGTAATTATTGTTCTCAATCTAAAATATCAACCGCCGAGATTGAAAAGTATCCCCTGATCGCCCAAGATAAAATCCTCCAAGCCGCAGATCGCGCCGCCAAATTAAAAGCAGGTACTTTTTGCATGGCAATTTCTGGGCGATCGCCATCGGAATCTGTATTTGGTAATGTCTTAGAGGCTTTTAAAGCAGTCAAAGCCAAACACGACCTAAAAATATGCGCCTGCCTGGGGCTTTTGAGTGAAGATCAAACTCAGCAACTGGCTGCGGTAGGAGTTGATCGCGTCAACCATAACTTAAACACCTCCGAAAACCATCACGAGAATATCTGTAGTACCCATACCTTCCGCGATCGCGTTAATACTCTGCAAAACGTGCAAAAAGCTGGTATCACAACTTGTTCGGGTGGTATTTTGGGGATGAACGAAACTGACGATGATATCATCGACTTAGCTTATTCTTTGAGGGATTTGGACGTTACTAGCGTCCCCATTAACTTCTTAATTCCTATTGCTGGTACGCCCTTATCGGACGTAAATCAATTGAATCCTCGTCGCTGTTTGCGAATTTTAAATCTATTTCGATTTATCTTACCTAAGCAAGAAATCAGAATTGCTGGAGGAAGAGAAGTTCACTTGCGATCGCTACAGGTAATGGGTTTGTATCCCGCTAATTCGATCTTTGTGGGAGATTATCTAACTACGACGGGACAATCTGCTAGTAACGATTTAGCTATGATTCGCGATGCTGGATTTGTATTAGAAAATCCAGATGGTTCAATTTTAGAAACAGAGGAAAGTGGTTTGAACGTTGAGTTTAAGCGAACCGCTGTTTGATTGAGATCTTGCCACTACAACCGCTGCTTCAAACTAGAAATCGGTTATTTTTTAAAACCCCTAGTTTTGTTCGTAAATATTCAACTGTCTATTGTGCTGCTTGAAATCTTCTTGAGGGACTGGCTTATCTCGTTCCAAAGTTGCTAAGGCTCGATTGTATTTTTGCCAAAAATATTTTCTAATCTCATTAATCTCTAAGTCAGGAACTACATTGATCTTGACCAAGAATCTTCGATTTGGTAATACTTCAACCGCCTTTATCTCGATCGCCTGAGAATTATATTGCAGCTTCAAATTTTCAAAGCTATTGAGGAAAGCAGTCCAATTGATATCGGTGTCAAACACCAAATTTACCGAGCCTAATAAACTCTCAAGAATTGACTTGAACTGGTTTAAGGTTAAGTGTTTATTGGAATCTTCGGGAATGCGATATTCTTGAAAGTTCTTTAGATAAAGATACTTGCAGCTAACTCGACCAAAAGAAGTCTGATGATTTATCTGTAGATTTTCGACACAGGCGCCTGTCAAGATAGAGCGATCAAAATTAGCAATGGGAGCTCTAGCATCTGCTAAGTTTGCCTGACTCAAATTAGCTTTGGTAAGGTTTGCATGGCTCAAATCAGCCTCCCTTAGATTAGCCAAAATCAGATCGGCTTCGCTCAGGTTAGCCTCAGTTAGAAAAGCCTGAGTCAAATCGGACTTGAGTAGGTTAGCTCCAGTCAAATTAGCTCCGCTGAGATTGGCTTCTGTTAAATCCGCTTTGATCAAACTAGCTTGGGTGAGATTGGCTTCAAACAGATCGGCTTCAGTTAAATTTGCTTGGTTTAAATTCCCTCGCTCCAAATTTGCTCGATTCAAACGAGCTCTGGTTAAGTTGGCGTTAGTAAAATCTGCTTTTTGCAAGCTTGCTAGTTCAAAGTTACACCGAGTAAGCTTTGCCGCCATAAAATTTGCCCCATTGAGATTGGCGTGACTAAAATTGGCACCACTAAGCTCTGCCGCAGTAAAATCAATCGCCCTAAGATCGGCGTATGCTAGATTTGCCAGACTCAAATTGGCACTATTGAGTTCTGCACCCCGATAGTTCGCCTTAGTTAAGTTTGCACCAGTAAGATTTGCACCAGTCAGACTCGCACCAGTCAGACTTGCTCCTGTTAAACTCGCCTCTGTGAGATTGGCTCCGTCGAGATTAGAGCTGCCGAGATTGCTTTTAATCAAGTTAGCTCCCGCTAAGTTGACTCCTCTAAAGTCGATCCCAATTAAAATGTGACCGCTTAAATTAATTCCTTTGAGATCGGGATTAATGCTCGAATTATTTTTCCTCCACTTATTCCAATGCTCTACACCACGCTCCAATGCCGCCAGGTATTTTTTCTGCTTCATTAGTTTGATAAAACTATTTAAAAATTTCGGCTGTATATTTTTTGCTTAAAATTATAGATGAAACTGGAATAGTGGGAAAAACGATGTTGATTAATCTTATTTTTTGCTTATTTTAGGGATTTTGAGCCAAAAAAATTTGCTCTTTTTAGCTCAATATCACACCTAATCTGGAGATCGACAGTACACTTAGAGAATATGTCACACTAGAGACGTGAAAAACAAAAATCACCCTCTTAGATAAACAATTCCAGATTGTGGTGGGCTTAGTATCCTGGAGTCTACCTAGCCTGTACTATTTTGTAAACGATTAAAGGATATATAAAAGTTATGGGATTATTCGATCGCCTTAGCCGAGTTGTTAGAGCTAATATTAACGATCTAGTTAGCAAAGCCGAAGATCCAGAAAAAGTTCTGGAACAAGCTGTAGTCGATATGCAAGAAGACTTGGTGCAGCTACGTCAAGCTGTAGCCAGAGCGATCGCTACTCAGAAGCGCACCGAGCAACAATACAACAAAAATCAGTCAGAAGCTAACAACTGGCAACAAAGAGCGCAGTTAGCCTTGTCAAAAGGCGATGAAAACCTTGCTCGTGAAGCACTGGTGCGTAAGAAATCTTTTAGCGATACTGCTACTAGCTTAAAAACTCAGTTAGATGCTCAAAGTAATCAGGTAGCTACCTTAAAACGCAGCCTGATCGCTTTAGAAAGCAAAATTTCTGAAGCTAAGACCAAAAAAGATATGCTCAAGGCTCGTGCTAACGCAGCCAAAGCGCAAAAACAGCTACAAGATTCAATGAACAACATTGGTACTAGCAGTGCGATGGGCGCATTCGAGCGCATGGAAGACAAGGTAATGCAGATAGAAGCCGAGTCGGAATCAGCAGCAGAGTTGGGCGGTGTTGGCATCGAACAACAATTTGCTCAATTAGAAGCAAGTAGCGGTGTGGATGATGAATTGGCAGCGATGAAAGCACAGTTGTCTGGTGGTTCTGTCAATCAAGAAGCTTTGCCTTCTGCTGATGCAGCTTCTGCTCCTAAAGATGCAATCATTGATGCAGAACTAGATGAGTTACGCTCTCAGCTCGATAAATAATTGTTATCGATATTGGGAGATTTACTGTTGGCGAACAAAAAATTAAGTTGAAATAGTGCGAAGTCGCTACACGTTCGGCAGAATTATGATTTTTAATTAATAATCGATTGTAATTAAATTTGCCAAAAAACAATTAAAGAAGCAGGTAGCAACAATTTACATTGCATCTGCTTTTTTTTATTGGAACTTATCGCGCGAACGATCGGACAGTAAAGTAAATTTAGATAAGATAAACGTGGTTAATACTATCGTATGTAAATATTAATCACCATATTATCGTTTGACATTTACATAAATTTGCCAAAAATTTTAACTTAGACTAACGATGCAATTTGCCAGACGGTTACAGGTTCTTGCCCAAAATGTATTCGCTGATATGGATCGAGCAAAGAAAAAGGCGATCGATGCGGGACAAGAAATTATCGATTTATCCTTGGGTTCTTCAGATTTACCCGTAGCGCAAACTACCCTAAAAGCCATAGAAAAATCTTTGAGCGATCCTACCACTCATGGCTACTTACTTCACAACGGTACTAAAGAATTTAGAGTCGCCGCAGCCAACTGGTATCAAGATAGATTTGGAATTGCCGTTGATGCCGAAACAGAAGTCTTACCGCTAATTGGTTCTCAAGAAGGTACGGCTCATTTACCTTTGGCAGTGCTAAATCCAGGCGACATTGCGTTGTTACTCGATCCTGGCTATCCATCCCATGCTGGTGGAGTGTATTTAGCTGGAGGAGAAATATATCCGATGCCCTTATTAGCAGAAAATGACTTTTTACCAGTACTAGAAGATATTCCCTCAGACATTCTCGATCGCTCGAAAATGATGGTGTTAAGCTATCCTCACAATCCTACTGCGGCGATCGCACCTCTAGCTTTTTTTCAGCAGGCAGTAGCCTTTTGCCGCCAACATAATTTGGTTTTGGTACACGATTTCCCCTATGTCGATCTCGTCTTTGACGACAGAGCAAGTGCTGCCCCCTCAATCCTGCAAGCAGATATCAATAAAGAATTGAGTATAGAATTTTTTACCCTCTCAAAATCCTACAATATGGGAGGGTTCAGGATCGGCTATGCGATCGGCAATTCGGAATTAATCGGAGCATTAAAAAAAATCAAAGCAGTGGTTGATTTTAATCAGTATCGCGGTATTTTGAATGGCGCGATCGCAGCTTTATCTGGCAGTCAAAAACCTGTAGCTGAGACAGTTGAAACTTTTAAAGCCAGAAAAAATGCTTTTGTCTGCGCTCTTAATGATATCGGTTGGAATGTACCTTCTCCCAATGCAACTATGTATATTTGGGCAAAGCTGCCCGAACCTTGGCACAATGACTCGATTGGCTTTTGCACTCAACTCGTAGCGCAGACTGGCGTTGCTGCTGCTCCTGGTGCGGGATTCGGACAGTCTGGGGAGGGATACGTGCGTTTTGCCTTAGTGCGAGATCCCGATACCTTGCGTCAGGCAGCAAAAAAAATTCACCAGTTTCTTAAGAAGACAAAATGCACCTCAATGTAGTCTAAAAATAAAATCGATAATAGCCGAGAAGATAAAATAAGTCGATCGCAATGACAACTCCTTTGGTTATAGGAGAATTAAGCAAGCCAATGGCAATAGGATTGACTCCAATCACCAAAGCCATTTCGATAAAGGCTACATATTTACCATAGTGTCTGGTATCCCAATAGGAAAAAGGACTAATAAAACGGTAGTCGCTAAAGGGATAGAAATGACGATGAGCATCATCATTATGTACGGGTAAATCTAGTAGAGAATGACACACCATGCTGATGCACAAAAACATCCCTGGTTTCCAGTTGAGATAGTAACAAACAACTGCACCAATAATCGCTAAAGGAATGGAGTGAAATAAGGCGATCGTATTTTGCCAAAAAGGTTCGTAATAGCCTTCCGACCATATTTTACCTTCGGGCATTTTATAGATAAACTTTGCCACAAAATAAAAAATAAAGATGGGGATGTCGGGTAAAATTGCACCAATCGCGATCGCAATATTACTTTGGGGAGACAGCGTCTTTCCCAATAGCGCAAGATTTAACACATAATGACCAGGAGTATTCATTGATTGATTGTTCGTGGCAAGCTAGAGATTATGAGTAATGAGTAATGAGTTTCTAATTGTTGTAGTAATCAATGATAGTCTGACGATAAAATAAAGGCATTCCCGTATCGTAATATTGACCCTGAACCAAGTAAGCAACTGTATCGTTTTGCCTTCTTAACTTATCTAGGCAAGTTGTTAGCTGAAACTCTCCTTTCAAACGCTCGTTGTTATCGATTTCTCCTGCGAGCAAGTCAAAGATTGCCGATTCTAAGATATACATCCCAAATATTCCCAGAAATTCGTCTGGCTTCATTCCCGATACAGATAAGTGTTCTTTAGCGTACTCAAAAGTCGGCTTTTCATAAATTTCCGATATATTTAAGATGGAATTTTTAGTTTGCCACGAACCAGCAACACAGCCAGCTTTATGAATAATATCTGCATTCATAACTGTGATACCAATGATGCTACCACCCACCTGTTGATAAATATCTGTCATTTGCTTGGCGCAGGAAACACTCGTCTTAGAAGTGTAAATATGATCTCCCAATAATAGTAAAAACGGTTCTCCTGCAACCCAGTCTCTAGCACAGTAGACAGCATGACCAAAACCTTCTTGTTTGGCTTGAGTCAGAATAGTAATGCGATCGCCTAAAGCTTGAAGATACTGAGTGTATTTTTGATTTTCAGGGGATAATTTGCGAGCTAGTTCTGGTTTGGGAGGAGATTTGAGCAGATCTTTAAATAAATCGCGATCGCTTTCCTGTACGATAATACCGACTTCTTCAATCCCCGCGCTAACAGCTTCTTCGACAATAGCCAGAATAATTGGCTTTGCCCGCCCATCGCGATCGATAATAGGAAATAGCTCTTTTTTTAAAGCTTTGGTGGCAGGATACATTCTAGTACCAAAACCTGCTGCGGGAATAATTGCTTTTTTAACTTTTTGACTGGGCATTTTTAAATTACAGATGATGGCGATTGATCAATGTTCTTTAGGACAACTAACAACTAATATGCGTAGCGGTATCCCTTTAGGGACAACTAACAACTAACAAGAACCAGAGTTAGACTCATACTTCACAACTATAAAAAACGCTATATAATTTACAACTACTAAATGTTAAAGATATCCGAACGAATTACCATTCCCGATAATGAGATTGAAATTAGTGCTGTGAGATCTCAAGGTGCAGGAGGGCAAAACGTAAATAAAGTAGCTTCTGCCATCCATTTACGCTTTGACATTGAAGCATCTTCTCTGCCCGATGTTTATAAAGAAAAATTACTCAAGCTTAAGGATTCTCGAATTTCGCGTAACGGAGTTATTGTAATCAAGGCACAACAATTTCGCACTCAAAGCCAAAATAAGGAAGACGCTTTAAAAAGATTGAAGCAGTTAATCAAAAGCGCGACTCTAGTTAAGAAAAAGCGCATTGCCACCAAGATAAGCAAAAGTGCCAAAAAAAGAAGACTAGATAATAAAACCAAACGCAGCTTATTAAAAGCTTCGCGCAAAAAAGTCGATTATGATTGTTAATCGTTACTCATTCTAAGAGGACATCTGAAAAATTATTTTCATATACTCAAGTGGTTCAATTCGCCCCCCTAGCCCCCCAATTCTGGGGGGAAATAATTAAAAGTCCCCCAAAGTTGGGGGATTTTCCTAAAGGATACCGCTCCGCATAAGGGGGCGTTCAAGTAATAAACCATACTTCTTAGACAACCTCTAAGAACCGTGACACTGTTTGAACTTTTTCCCACTACCACACCAGCAGAGTTCTTTTGGTTTGGGTACTGTTCCAGGTAAGATATCACCATCGACGTAAAACCAGCGATTCTCTATCTTAATAAACCGAGAACGTTCGTGGAGTTGTCTTGGTTCATCTACCTGAAAAACCGCTTCAAATTCGACGATTCCTTGGCGATCCTGCTTTTTGCCTTTCTGGGTATCGATAATTTTTAGTCCCAACCACTCAGTTTGATCGATAGTACTAGTGAGTTCTTCTCTATCCTTGGGAGTTCTGCTGTTTGGATGTAAGGTAGCGACGAGATAATCCACATTGCCGCGATAAAACGCAGTATAGCGCGATCGCATTAGTTGTTCGGCGGTATCTGGTTTTTTCTTGCCAGACAAATACATGCCACAACAATATTTTTCAGCTTTCTTACTACCGCAGGGACATAATTCTTTGGGCATAGGTTATTGATGGATAATGGACAACCGACTGAGTATAAAGCTGCCCATCTGACAATTTATTTGGCTTCTTCTAGTTGATCCAAACGCAACCACACGTTAGGCGTAGGAACGTAAAACTGTACCAAAGCATAGTCATCAGATATATCTAAAATCTCTCCCTTGCTTTCAAACAAGTAAGAAGGAAGGCGCACATCACTAGCTTTAGCTTCCATGCTACCCTCTAGCTGCTCTTTAACTACACGAACCAAAGCTCCTTTTTTGATGCCTGCCATAATTACTAACTTAAATTTTAATTTCCTTGATATTTTCTATCTAGATTATAGAGGTTGATTTGTGGCGCGCGATCGTTTTTTGACTAGCTCAAAGCTAAATTGAATATCTGGTAATTGCGAAGTTAAAAATTATCTTTCATTCCTCTAATGCGCCCAAAAACCCTAGCTGGCTGAGTTATTTTTGTCGTAGCCTGCAGCGCAGGAGTGTCCCAGCGCAAAAAGGGATTGGTCTGCTTTTCTATACCTAAAACAGTCGGGACAGTAGCAATACCCTGACGACGAGCCTTTTGGACTTGCTCGTATCTTGCTTGTAGTGCCGCATTATTTTTGTCTACGGTGATAGCAAACTTTAAATTATTGAGAGTGTATTCATGAGCGCACCATATACGAGTGTTATCGGGGAGTTGGCGCAGCTTGCCGATGGACTCAACCATCTGCGCGGGAGTGCCTTCAAATAGCCTGCCACATCCTCCTGCAAAGATCGTATCTCCACAAAACAATTCTCCAGCCTCTCCCTCTACTGTGGGAGGAAAGTAGTAAGCAATATGAGCGCGAGTATGTCCTGGAATAAAAAATATTTTAGCAATTTGATCGGCAAATTTCACAGTATCGTCCTGCTTCAAAAAAACCTGCTGATGGGGAATTCTGCCCCTATCTTCTGCACCACCATAAACACAAAGATTGGGAAAACTTTCGATTAGCTGCTTATTACCGCCAACATGATCGTAGTGATGATGAGTATTAAAAATGGCGACCAGTTGACAATCGATTTCGGCTAGATAGTCTAAAATAGGCGAGGCAACAGCAGGATCGATCGCTGCCGCTATTTTTCGCTCGGAATCGGACAAAACAAATACATAGTTATCCGACAAAACGGGAATACGTTTGATTTCCATGATTTAGACAAGTTTCTGAGGATTATACTCTCGACGATTGTAGACATCGTATTCCATCATATTAGGGAATCATCTTTTATTTTTATGCTAAAACAGACAATTACGAGCATCGAAAGCGATCGCTTTTTGCGTGGTCTTTAGATTGCAAATTGCCGACTAAGGAATAAAGATTTAATAAAATCCACAATTTGAATATTGGTGCGTTACGCTAAGGCTAACGACACCCTACTTAATCTGGAAGTTAATAAATTCTCATTCCTAAGCGATGTTTTATTAAGACTACAATGGAATGATTTTGCTTGCCTAAAAAAAAGAACAATAAACCATCCGATGCGATTGAACTTGTATTTGTAGCCTTGATATATTTCAACTAAGTAAAACTATATGTTTAAGAATTCCACTAACAATTTTTTGCTCGGTCTTGTTAAAGATAAGCCACATTATGTTGTTGGTGGCTGTATTTTAAGTTTGAGTAGCTGTCTTTTTAGCGCGATCGCTATTTTATTATTGCTCCCAATTCTTTTGATTATTTTTAATAAGAATTTTGATATCGCACTCGCCAATCTTTCTTGGTTAATCGATATTTTTGTCTCTTTAAATAAGAATACAACCTCAGATCGCGGATTGAGTATATTAGTTTTATTAGTATTTTTAAGTTCTGCAGCTAGTGTTGCTAGCCATTATTTTTACTCTGTCGTCAATCTCAAACATACCAAAAATTTAGTCTATGAGATGAAGCGAAAAAGCTTTTATCTTCTTTCCAAGGTAGATTGGAGCTATTATCAGCAAAATAAAACGGGGACAATCCTATTTCAAGTTAACCGAGAGATAGATAAAGCCGCACTGGCAGTAAAAGGAAGTCAAAAGATATTAATCTCCTCAATCGATATTCTATTTTTTACTTTTGTTTTAATCTTTGTTTCGCTAAAGCTGAGTATTATCACTGCTGCTCTGGTCATTCCAAGCTTTTTAATCAATAGCTTTATGAGCGATTGCATGAGAAAGAAGGAAGCTCTCTTGTCTAGAAGTTCAAAAACATATAATCATAAAACTGTAGAATTTTTAACGGGTATTTATCATATTAAAAGTACGGCTAATGAAGCAGAGGAATACCAAAGCATAATTGACGCTCTAAAGGTCAAAAATAACGCTGAAATTAATGCTCAAACATTTTCTTCTTTAGTCAATCCCATAAATCAGTTTTTTGGCTTATTAATTATTCTGATTTTGACTTTTAGCAGCTATTATCTATTCGATGGTCAAATACAGTTGCTAATACCTATATTACTTGTATATTTATTAATTTTATTTCGCTTACTTAGTACCATTGATCGGCTCAATGCTGCTCGTCGTCAAGCTGCTAATCATAGATTAAGTGCCGATATAGTCGCTACATTTTTTCATAAAATCGATCGCCCTAGCATCAAATCGGGTAAAACTGTTTTGAGCAAACTCAAGCAATATATCGAGCTACAAAATGTTAGTTTTGCCTATCCCGATCGCGCCAAGATAGTTTTAGATAGAGTTAATTTTAAAGTCTTTAAAGGTGAAAATATAGCTCTTATTGGCTCTGCTGGAGCGGGAAAATCAACTATAGTAAGATTGCTATCTAGGTTCTACGAGCCAATTGAAGGAGATATTGTAATTGATAATAAAAGTATTGAAGAATACACCATTCAAAGCTTGAGAAAATCGATCGTAGTTCTCGATCGAGAAGCATTTTTATTTGATAATTCTATTCTCTACAACTTAACTTACGGATTAAAAGATATCACCGAAGCTGAAGTGATCGCCGCTGCTAAAAAATTAAAAACTTACGATGCGATCAAAAAAATATCTCAGTCCTTTTCATCAACCATAGACAATATAAACACAATTTCAGAATCGCAAAAAATATTGATCGCCATCACTAGAGCTTTTTTGAGCAATCCTGAAATAGTTATCCTAGACGAAACAATGGCTAAGATCAGCAAGTCGGATCGCACTGCGGTTCAAGACTCTATTGACGAACTATGTCGCGATCGCACTACCATAGTTATCACCAACAGATTAGCCACCATTAGAAAAGCAGATCGGATTATTGTTTTAAATAAAGGAAAGGTAGTTGAATCTGGTACTCATGAAGAATTACTTAAAAATAGTAATCTATATCAGCGAATGTGTTCGGCGCAGTTTAAAAGCAGTCAACAGTCCCATCAACAATGGTTAGCCAGAAAAATTTCCCAAAAATTATCCCACCAAAATAACAGCAGCCTTTCTTCGGACATTAGAAGCAATCTCACTATTCTGCTCAACTATCTACAATTAATCGATGAAGCCTCAACTGAAGACAATCTAGAACAAGAAAAAATTCTGGATAAGTCTTATCAGTCGGCAAAGAATATGTTGGCTAGCCTGCGAGAGTACGAACGGAAAATTTCCCAAAGATTGAGGAACGAAAGTTAATTGCGATCTGCTAAATCGATTAAAGCCTCATCGCTGACACGACAAGTGCGCCAGTCTGGTAAGACTTTTGCACCCATACTTTGATAAAAAGCGATCGCACTTTCATTCCAATCTAAAACACTCCATTCCAATCTTCCTGCATCTCTTCCTATAGCCAGCTTGCCTAGATAAACAAGCATTGCTTTGCCAATTCCCTGACGGCGAAATTCTGGCAGCACAAACAAGTCTTCTAGATATATTCCTGGCTTAGTAAGAAAGGTGGAATAGTTGGGAAAAAACAAGGCAAAGCCAACTACTTGCCGATCTACCTCGGCGACAATAGCCTCAGCATATACTCGACTGCCAAATAAATGCTCGTACAAATCTGCTTTTGTTCCTGTAACCTGATGGGTTAAATTCTCATATTCTGCCAATGCTTGGATTAGCTGAAATATATCGCCGACATCATTACTGGTAGCTGGACGTATGTGAAAATTGGAGGTCATCGATTAATTCTATGGCAGTTTAGATTTTTGGCTATCTGGCAGCTAAATTTAGATAATACTTGATAATTCAAAAATTAATAATGAGTAATGAATAATTAATAATGAACCCACATTCCGCAGACACTATAGGTAGAGGAAAAGAACATAAATACGCTCATCCTGTAGGGTAGTTAATATGTATTGATCAATATCTGTAGATTAGTACAATTAAATTACTCTATCTATGGTGGTGATGTGCGGAAG
>JBCDCO010000102.1:0-17662 GCA_039181635.1 Cyanobacteria bacterium P01_G01_bin.19
AACGGTTTTGTTCTTCTCCAAGGCAAAAAAAGAAGCCTAAACCCAAACCGACTTATGACCCCAGACATCCTCATCGCTCTACGGCTCGCCTTCTTCACCAGCAAAAGCAGTACAAACGCTCACCTTAACAGGGGTAGCTTTTAGCTCTAAGCATTTAAGCGATTTTCAAGGTCGCTATTCTTAAAAAAACGACTAAATCAAGATTTTTGAAACGTTCATTGAACAAAGCTTATGGCTTCCACACGAACTCACACTAATTCAATTTAGAGGGTCTAGCCACTTGGCAAAATCCCTGGCAAAAGTACCTTCAAAGATCGAGCTACGAATTTGTTGAGTGAAGCGAATTAGCTCGGTAATGTTGTGCAAAGACAGCATAATATAGCCCAACATTTCTTGCGATCGCACCATATGATTTAGATATGCTCGACTAAAGTTGGCACAGGCATAGCAAGGACAAGTTTCATCCAGAGGTCTATAGTCTCGTTTGTACTTGGCATTTTTGATATTAATTCTTTCTCCTTTAACTAAAGCCGTACCGTGACGACCAAAACGAGTCGGAATCACGCAGTCGAATAAATCTATCCCTGAAGCGATCGCCTGCGCCATTTCTTTATATGTCCCTACTCCCATCAAATAGCGCGGCTTATTGTTTGGTAGCAGAGGAGCGGTATGTTTCACCGTGGCGTTGATTAGTTCTGGCTCTTCCCCCACGCTTACCCCGCCGATGGCATATCCAGGTAAATCTAATTCTCTCAGTTGCTCTACTGCTTTAGTTCTTAAGTCTAAATGAATGCCGCCCTGAACGATACCAAATAGTGCCTGCTTGTCTTTATTTTCATGTGCTTCAAGGCATCTTTTTAGCCAGCGATAACTCCTGTCTGTAGCAGCTTGCACCTGCTCTCTGGTGGCATCGGCGGGGGGGCATTCATCAAATGCCATAATTACGTCTGCACCCAGGGCATTTTGAATTTGAATTGATTTTTCTGGAGTAATTTCAATCATTCTGCCGTCACGAGGAGATTTGAAAGTAACTCCATGTTCGGTAATCTTTCTAATCTCGCTGAGGCTAAATACCTGAAATCCGCCCGAGTCAGTTAAAATTGGCTGATTCCATGCCATAAAATTGTGCAGTCCGCCTGCTTCCTTCACAATATCTTCTCCAGGCTGCAAATGGAGATGATAGGTGTTTGCCAAGATCATTTGAGCTTTGGCATCTTCTAGCTGCTGAGGAATAACACCTTTAACCGTTGCTAAAGTTCCCACTGGCATAAATCTAGGTGTCTCGACAATACCGTGAGGCGTATGAAAAATACCCGCTCTGGCATTACTATGAGAGCAGTTTGCCTGACATTTAAATGAAAATCCCAAAATTTTATTTGATTGTTGGTTGATTACTAAATATTTTGCTGCGATCGAGTTGCTGAGTCGATCGCTAAAATTCTTCGTCGTCTAGCTGCATATCCAAGCGTGCAGTCAAAACTTCTGTTACCATTGCTTCGATCGCCGCCGCATCCAGATTTTTCGCGATCGCTTGAGGTTGTATTTTACGCTCGATTGGCATCAGGCTCAACTGACGGTTGTCTTGAATTAAGTCAAAACGAGCCTGATTATCAGTGGTTGTACTTAGTTGCAAAAAATCAAAACTATTGATATTTAGATAGATTTTATTGTTAGCAATTAGGGTCGATTGATGAGCATCGCTGAATATTTCTTGAATAAATCCTTCTCCTTCACCAATCACCCGTCCATCAATACTATGAATATAGCGAACATGGCATATATCAATCAACAAACGTTTGATATCATCATGATTAACTAAAACTCCTCGATCTACTATGCAGGGGGCAGGTCTGGATTTCATGGTTTGATGGTTACTCATAAAAAGTTGTGTTTGAACTTTAAAATTATTGAGCTTCGATATTTTGTTGTTATAAATATGCGATAAAAATAAAGTAGCTTATGAAACAATATTAGCCCAACTTTTGCCATCTATTTAATCTAATTTTAATCGGTCGTTTATCCATGACAAAAATACCTACTATTAATCTTCGGTTATGGATTTACGACTCTATTTCTTCTTTTTGCAGCAGTGTAATATTTTATACTCTAATTCCCCTACCTCCTAGATGGACTAAAAACTGGTCGCGTATTGCACGTTGGTGTCCTGTAGTTGGCATATTGATTGGTTTTTTACTGGGGTCGCTCGACACTGGCTTGAGTTTTATTGGTATGACCCATTTGACTCGTACCGCGCTGATTATTGCTGTCTGGGTGGCGATCGCGGGAGGTTTGCATTTGGATGGGGCAATGGATACTGCGGATGGTCTGTCTGTCACCGATCCAGAACGCCGCTTGGAAGTAATGAAGGATAGTGCGACGGGTGCTTTTGGCGCGATCGCAGCGATAATTATTCTCTTGCTTAAAACTGTTGCTTTGTACGAAGCTTCGCTTCCTGTATGGTTGGTGCTAGTTTCGGCTGCGGGGTTTGCTCGCTGGGGACAGGTGTGCGCGATCGCTTTTTATCCTTATCTGAGAGAAACGGGAAAGGGAGCATTTCACAAAGAAAACTTGCGATCGCCTCAAGATATTTTGTTGGGTTTATTTGTTTTACTAGGATGCAGTAGCCTTTGGTATGTCTTTGCCGCTCTGACTTGGTTACAGATCGTCTTAATCGTTTTGGGCAATATGGCGATCGCTTTACTAACTGGATACTGGTTCCATTGGCAACTAGGCGGACATACGGGCGACACCTATGGGGCAGTAGTGGAGTGGAGCGAAGCTTTGATTTTATGTTGGTTGACCCTATTTCAACCTTAGCCTGGTTTACATTCCTAACCGAAACTGACATCAAGGCGATCGCAAAGGTGAAGCGGATCTGATGAAAATGCGATCGCTTTAATATCAATTGGAAAAGATAAGTCTATTTACTAGCCAACTTTTTACGCAAGCGAGAAGCACCATACAAGCCACCCAAAATTAATAGGGATAAGTCAGTAGAAACTCCAAAAGGAACAGGTGTTGCAGCAGAGGTAGCAGTGAAAGTTGTATTAAGAGGATTAAAGGTATTCGTGTCAAATTGATTGTAAAGATACAATTCATTTAAACCATAATTATTATAGTTAAGCTCTGGATACCAATCTGCTTGATTAGGAACAGAATCTATTACCGCAGTATTAATCGTCAACACATTAGAAGAAATGGTGCCAGAAAATAGTTGAGCTGTAGAATTGTCACTGCCGAAACTTCCTCCATCGCCATACATAGTAAATGTTTGCGTCGCTCCTGTGATGGAAATTTCCCAATCTTGTAAGTCTGTAAGAGCTACATTAGGTCCAGCAGCATCATCAATACGAAAAGTTCCAGTAGCGGTTACTCCATCACTACCAATACCAGCAAAACTAAAATCAAGTGCTTGAGCATTATTTGCTGTTGCTGCCAACATCATACTAGTTGCTAAACCTACACCAGCAACTTTTTTTACGTAATCTAACATGAGCTAATTTTTTATTTGAGATATGTGTATGCAACTCAAACATATTGGGAAATTTCAAAATAAACGACAGTATTTATTTTGAAATTTCCCAGTTTTATTTTCGTATTATTCAGCGATTTAACTGATCGCAATGTATAAAAAACAATTCTTGATTTGAGCATCAATGTCGCAAACTTTTTTATCTTACGCTCAAATTAATTGTCAATTATCCATTGTCAATTGTCAATTGCTCATACTCCCACATAGCTCTTGATCAGATCGATAAACTTATCTACAGCTACCGCACCAAAAACTAGTACGGACGTAGTTAGTGCTAGACCAACAGAGCAAATAAATAAACCGACAATACAAATCAAACCATCATCCTCTAGTAAGCCAAAAGCCGTAACGAAAATACCAATTCCAGGGACAGTATTGGTTAGAGGAATTGGAATCATCATCGAAATCGACATTAGGGCGAAGGCGCAGCCCAACAAGACTTTACCAGGAAGACTAGTACAAAGGTAAGCAATTCTGGGTTTTGTAAGAGTTTCGACTTTTTGTATCCAGGGAATGGCTTTTTTGATAAACCCCTGAACTTTTTGAAGCGGCATAGAACCGTGCATAATCTTATCTGGAAGCCAAGGGCGATCGCGTCCGATAATTAGCTGAATAGCTAAGAAGAACATCGCAATGCCAAACGGGGTAGAGTATCCAGTCGCAGGAACGGGCAAAGCCGATGGTATTGCCAAAATTATAAATAAAAAGCCAAATACTCTTTCTCCCGCCAGAGTCAAAATATCTGAGAGAGTTACTGTTGAACTTCTTTCCTCTTCAAAAAAATAACGATTCAGTTCGACAGAGAGTTTAGCCATCTTATAATTAGTTTTTATTTTTCTTAAAACGATATGAATAAATAGATTAATAAATAACAATAAAGTAAAAGGCGAGCATCGCCCACCTTTCTTCAATATATAAAAGCTTAAAGCTTAGAGCTTAAGGCTAATAGCTATATGCGGAGCGGTATCCCTTTAGGGACGAGCAGTAAAATAAACATTCTCGTAGATCTAGCGACAGCGATCTAATACTTATAAGCGTCGGTTTTGAAAGGACCATTCATCGGTACGTTGATGTATTTAGCCTGTTCTTCGGTTAGTTGAGTGATTACACCGTCAAAACCAGCAACCATGTAACGAGCGACCTCTTCATCAAGATGCTTAGGTAAAACTTCTACAGTAATGGCATTAGCTTTTTCCGCATCTGATTTATCGGCAAATTTGCGTTCGTAGAGGAACATTTGCGCCAATACTTGGTTAGCAAAAGAGCCATCCATAATTCTGGAAGGGTGTCCAGTCGCGTTACCCAAGTTGACCAAACGTCCTTCGGAAAGTAGAAGCAAGAAATCTTGAGGATCGTTGCTGCGATATACCTGGTGTACTTGAGGCTTAACCTCTTCCCAACGCCATTCTCTACGCATGAAAGCAGTATCGATTTCGTTATCGAAGTGACCGATATTACAAACTACCGCGCCTTTTTTGAGGCTAGAAAGCATATTAGAGTCACAGACGTTGAAGTTACCAGTTGCGGTTACTACCATGTCTAGAGAACCTAAGAGTTCTTTGTTGATGCTGTCCATCGTACCGTCATTTACACCGTTGATGTAAGGAGATACGACTTCAAAACCATCCATACAAGCCTGCATAGCACAGATAGGATCTACCTCTGCTACTTTAACGATCATGCCTTCTTGTTTTAGGGAAGCAACAGATCCTTTACCCACATCACCATAACCAATTACAAGAGCTTTTTTACCAGCCATTAGGTGATCTAAACCACGTTTTATCGCATCGTTCAAACTGTGGCGACAACCATACTTGTTATCGTTTTTAGTTTTAGTAACTGCATCGTTTACGTTGATCGCAGGAATTTTTAACTCACCGTTTTCTAGCATCTCCCAAAGACGGTGAACCCCTGTGGTAGTTTCTTCAGTTACGCCGTGAATGCTTTCTAGCATTTGGGGATATTTCTCGTGGATATGACCCGTTAAATCGCCACCATCATCAAGAATCATATTGGCATCCCAAAGATCGCCATCAGCACTGTGGCAAGTTTGCTCGATACACCAGATATATTCTTCTTCTGTTTCTCCTTTCCAAGCGTACACGGGAATACCTGCAGCGGCGATCGCCGCTGCAGCATGATCTTGAGTAGAGAATATATTACAAGAAGACCAACGAACTTCTGCACCCAAAGCAATGAGAGTTTCGATCAAAACTGCTGTTTGAATCGTCATGTGAATACAGCCGATGATTTTAGCTCCCTGGAGGGGTTTGGTTTCGCTGTATTTGTTGCGAATTGCCATCAAAGCAGGCATTTCGCCTTCAGCGATGGAGATTTCTTTTCGTCCCCATTCAGCAAGATTGATATCTGCTACTTTATAGTCTTGAATATTTTGTTTTTCTTTGGCTGGTGCTTGTACGGTCATGGATTATTTTTTTAGTTAAAGTACTGTCTAAAGTATTTATCCTGCTAATTTTGTCGAAATATGGCTAAATTATGGTATCGCCTCATCAACAATCGACAAAAATTAACCTGTAGCTATTTCTTTTATTAGGATATATAATTTCTGCTTTTAAATGCTACTTAATTTTTGGCGAAATACAAAGGCAGTTTAGCTAATTTCGCGATCCGTTTCAATCAAGCTGTACCAAGCTGTATAAAATGGATAAGTCACTAGATTGTTCTGATGCGAGCGTAAAATTGATATGACGACTTCAACTATCTATAAGTGGTCTGTAGCTGAATGGCACGAATTGGTAAACTCTGGAGTACTAGAAGGAAAGCCTGTGGAACTTCTAGAAGGAAATATAGTAGAAATGAGTCCCGAAGGAATCGAACATAGCTATACAAATCAATCAGTCAGCGATTACCTTAGAAACTTGCTTCAGGGAAAAGCTCACATCAGAGACGCTCATCCTATCACTTTAGACAATAGCGAACCAGAACCCGATATTGCGATCGTTCGACTGCCAACGACCATTTATCGTCAACATCATCCTTTTCCCCAGAATATTTATTTGTTGATAGAAGTATCTAATAGAACTTTGAAAAAGGATCTTGAAGAGAAAGTCATTACTTACGCCCGTAATGGCATACCTGAGTATTGGGTAATAGATCTAAAAAATAAACAGCTAATTGTTCATACCCAACTGCAAAACGGAATCTATTCACAAATTGCCAAATATCAATCGGGTACGATCGCCCTTCAAGCTTTTCCCGATATCAATATCGACTTGAATAGATTGTTGCTGTACTAAAAATCTACACAATCGCATCACCAAGACTGCTGCAAAACCTGGCGTTGCTGAATCTGAGTAGGTGGATGTAATTATAGCTAACTGAAATAAGTTCGAATCGCTCAAGGATTAAGGCTAAATTGACTCGAACAGAGTTTTGGCATTTGCATTTTATAAGTTTTGGTTGTCTATCCAGAATCAAGCGATCGCTTTTTAGCAATATATTGCTTTTTACTGTTCTAACTGTCCTAATATGCGAAGCGGTTATCCGAAGGTGTATCCTTTAGGAATCCTTTAGGGCTGCTCTAACTGTGGTTATCTTTTACCTATTTAATGAAAATATTTATACTTAAGAAGTGTTATTTAATTCGTTTATATGAAAATACATACCACAGCCGAATGGGATCGCATTCATGAGGAAACTTTGCTTTACAGGCAGATCGAGTCTAATTTTAGTGGATATGATTTCGTAAAAACAGAGAAAAGCCAGTGGTCAGAAATACAATATTATTGGGCAGATTTATCGTCGGGAATAGAGTTAGATATCATTGATGAGCGTATGTTCCTCGATTATAATCAACTACAATGTCATGATGATAGCCAGTATCTTACCTCCCTATTTTATCTAAGTGGCGACCATCAGGTTAACCATAACGTTATCTGTCCTGGAATTGATGGTGTAGCAGCAGAATATACCGAAACGAAAGGACAAAGCTATTTAATGTATTTACCCAATATCGAAGAGATCGAGCAGTATCGGTCAGGCGATTGCTGGAAAGTGTTAAGACTCAATACAGATCTCAACACGATTAGAAGATTCGTTCCCGAACTCAATACCCTTCCCCAGCAGTTGCAAAGATTAATCGAAGACAAAAATCCCCAACGGTTTCATTTCAATGTGGGAGGCTTAACTTGTAAGATGCAAACTATCATTCAAGAGATTTTGCAGCATCCCTATCAAGACGCGATCGCTCGAATGTATTTGGAAGGTAAAGTTTTAGAACTGTTGGCGTTGCAGCTAGCTCAATTGACCGAATCAAAACCAGATGCGATCAAGGTTACGTTAAGACCCCAAAATATTGATCGCATTTATCAAGCTAAAGATATCTTAGCTGCTCGGTTACAAAATCCCCCCTCGATCTCAAAATTAGCTCGGCAAGTCGGGCTGGGTGAAACTACTTTACGTCGTGGCTTTCGAGAACTATTCGACACCACGGTTGTTGGCTATTTAACCTCATTGCGAATGGAGCAAGCAGAACTTTATCTGAGAGACAGAAAACTATCAGTTAGTGAAATCGCCAATTTGGTTGGTTATTCACACTTAAGTCATTTTAGTACCGCTTTTAAACGGCAGTTTGGTATTACTCCTAGTGAGTGTTTAGCAGGAAAAAAGCTGCTTCTACCTTAATAGTTAAGAATTGTTAAGACGGCTGTTTGGCGAAACAAAATGACGTTTTTGGATAGACAGCCTATTCTTGACTTCTATAAACTACTCCTCATTAACTATTAAGAATATTTCTAAATAAGGCGGTTATCCGCTTGGTTTGAGGAGCAAGAATGAAATTATTATCGGTATTTTTGTCTGTTGTAGGTGTTTCGGGTTTGGTTTGGGTATGTCCAGTTAGTGCGGAGACAGCACTCCCTTTATCCTCCCAAAATACTGAATCTAGCCCCCCCAGCCCCCCAAATTTGGGGGGAGCAAGTTCTCAAAGTCCCCCAGGATTGGGGGATTTAGGGGGCAAAAACCTTAGAAACGCAACACAAGAAACTTATAAGAAGGGCGAATCGCCTTTACAGATAGGTACGGCTGCGGATTTGTTAGCCCAAGGAGTGACGCGGGTTACAGGAGTTGAAGTAGTCCAGACGGCGGAAGGTTTCGAGTTGATTTTAGAAACCGTAACTGGAAGTGAAAGGTTAGTGCCTTTGATTTTGCCAGAAGGGAACGACCTTGTGATTGATATTCTCGATGCGACTTTGGCATTCTCGATTCGCAATGGGGTGGAGGAACTTAACCCTGTACCAGGGATTAGAAGGGTTACGGTCAACAAAGCCGAAGACAACAGCATTCGAGTTAGAATTTCAGGGGTCAACCAAACCCCAAGGGCGGAAGTAGTACCAGGAAGAGACGATTTGGTTTTAAGCGTTACTCCTGAAGACACTACTGCCGAAACTGAACCAGATGAGCAAATTGATATTATCGCTACAGGGGAAGCAGAAGAGGATGGTTACAATGTGGATGAGGCTTCCATCGGCACGAGAACTGATACGCCATTAAAGGATATTCCCCAATCGATTCAAGTTGTCCCCCAAGAGGTAATCAAAGACCAGCGTGCCACTACTGCTAATGAAGCTTTGCAAAATGTGCCTGGTGTAGCACCTACAAGCTCACCTCGTGCATTTTTCAATAGTTTTTCTATTCGTGGGTTTGATTCTTCACAAAATACTTTGACCAACGGATTACCAGACCCTACGAATTCAAACGTCAATATTCTCTCCAATATCGAGCGAGTAGAAGTGCTGAAAGGACCAGCATCGGTTCTATTCGGTCAGGGAACAATTGGCGGTGTGGTTAACTATGTAACGAAGCAACCACTAACCGAGCCTTTTTATTCCTTAGAAGCTTCAGTTGGTAACTTCGATCTTTATGGTGGTGCAGTAGACTTATCGGGTCCACTTAATGACACGACTTGGAAGGTTTCTAAATTAAAAGAGATTCAATTAAGCTCAAAAATACTATGAGGGCATCATCACCTCCAGAACTTGTTCTGTAGATTTCCCTTGAAGCAATAAGCTTTGACTCAGTTTAAGTAAGTTGTGTAAAGCCTCGCGAGTTAGAGAATAGAGTCGTTGACCAATAGTTGACTCGTTTTCTTGAACCAAGTTAAACCGTTCAGATTTTCTGCCACTACAACTAGCCTGTTGGAGTATCGACTGCGCTACGCAACTTAAACAGAAGTGACGTTTTACCCCTTCTTCATTCCGTAACTGAGCCGACTCAAAACCGACGAACTGCTTGGAGAACTCATGAAAGATTTCCACTGACCAACGATAACTCCAAGTAGCAAATACTCTTGATGCATCCCAATGCAGAGCATCAGTCAAGAGAAACCTTGGAGCATCATTTAAATCTGATTGTTCATGAACAATTACCAATCGTTTACGACCATATTTTTTGAGACGAATCACTTTGGTAAAAGCCCAAATTTCTCGTTGTTCACCGTTGCGGCAGCGAACTAATTTATGACGAAAACTTTCTGGATGGTTAGTTTTTAATTCTTCGGCTATTTTATCGACTCTTTGCCATTGACCATTCCACATTACATTACGCGAACGCTCTATTTCTGTGACCCAATGTTTCCCATTCTCTTCAATTACTTCAGTTAAGGGACGAGATAAAACGCCCTGGTCAAAGGCATAATTCGCATTAGGAAATTGGTTTTCTGACTCTAGCTGACGTACAATCTCCACTGCCATTTCAGTTCGCTTACGATAAGCAAGTCGATTTTTTTGATAGTGTAGTAACTCTATCAAGCGTTGTTTAACTTGCTCCATCTCTTGATAGTTTTCTCTGGCTGTCATCTCTAAATATGCTAATTCTTCTTTTTCATAGTTAGGATGCTGAACTTCTACTGCAATTCCATCTATTCTGTGAGCATTAGATATTGATGCTGTGACGAGTTATTTCTCTCTATGCTAGTTTTGCCCGTTCTTTTCAATCAAGCACCTCTGTATTTACTCGTGCTTTAGCCGAACCCGAACGAGGTACGCAGTATGAAATAGGTGTTAAAGGAGATATCAGCGATCGCTTTTCTGCTACCTTAGCTTTGTACGATTTAACCCGTACTAATGTTCAAACCTCCGATCCAGAAAATCCTGGTTCTACAATTCAAACAGGAGAACAAAATAGTCAAGGAATTGAACTAGATGTTAGCGGTGAAATTTTACCAGGTTGGAATATTATTGCTGGCTATGCCTACACCGATGCGACGATTACTGAAGATAACGATCTGCCAGTAGGTAATAATTTGAACAACATTCCCGAAAGTGCCTTTAACTTCTGGACGACATATAAAATTGGACAAGGTTCATTATCAGGATTGGGCTTCGGTTTAGGTCTGTTTATTGTTGGAGATCGACCAGGGGATTTAGACAATTCTTTTGAGTTGCCTGGTTATACTCGCACCGATGCAGCAATCTTTTACGAACGAAATAAGTTTAGCGCAGCAGTTAACTTTAGAAACCTGTTTGACGAAGATTTTTTTGTCTCGGCGCAAAATCTAAATCGTATTTTTTCAGGCGATCCTTTTACCGTTATTGGTTCTCTGTCTTATGAGTTTTAACTATAAGCTCTTAGCTTTTAGCTGCGCCAAGCTTTGCTTGGCAAGTCGTCGCTAGACGACGATCTGCGCATACGCGCTGCGCTTTTAGCTATTTCTTTTGCTTCCTTGCTCGACAACAAATGATCGATATCAAACAACTAAAAATCTCTTGGCGACGTTTTATTTACCTGTTGTTGTGTGCAAGTTTAACAGCAATATTGGTTGTAGCTTGCAGTTCGAGCAACGATCTAAACTCTGACAAACAGCCGAGTAATGATTGTCGAGTCGTACAGCACATAATAGGTGAAACCTGTATTCCTCAGAATCCCGAACGAGTTATAACTCTCCACACCTATCATTTGGCTAGTAGTTTAGCGTTAGGAGTTCGACCTACTGCATCGGCTTTTGTTGAAGGTTTTCCTGTCTCACAAGTTCTTCAAAATAAAGTCAATAATGTTGAATCTGTCGGTAGCATAAGTAATCCTAGTTTGGAAAAAATCTTATTACTCAAACCAGATTTAATTATTTCAAACTCCAGACTAGAAAATATTTACCCGCAGCTATCTCAAATCGCACCAACGGTTGTTTTGGATCTTTCTTTTCCTCCTCCATCCTGGAAAAAACAGTTCCAAGAATTAGCTCGAATATTAGATAGAGAGGAAACTTATGAGCAATTAATGGCTGATTACTGGCAACGAGTTGAAAACCTCAAACAAGCTCTGGGCAAACGTTCAGAAAGCCAAGAAGTATCAGTTGCGGGTACTGGTTCAGGAGCAGGAATTTGGGCTTATGGCTCACAACACCCTGCTGGAGAAATATTGAAAGATCTTGGGCTACAACGACCACCAATACAAAGAGGTGATTTTTTCTACCTTGACAATATATCTGAAGAAAAACTGTCTGACATTGATGGAGATGTTCTTTTCTTAACTTCTTGGGGTAGAGAAGAAGATCGAGAAATTGGTCAGAAGCTAAGTCAGAAACCTTTGTGGCAGAAACTCAAAGCAGTTCAACAAGAACGAGTATATGTTGTCGGGCAACATTGGCACAATGCAGGAAGTATTTTAGCTGTTAATGCAGTTCTCGACGATCTTGAGAAATATTTGGTCAATGAATGAAAGCGATCGCTATAAAGATAAAGAAATCTCTATAGTCTTTTTAGCTCCTGGTGTAATATTTAGCGAAGGCAAAAATTCTTTTCCCGATTATATTCTGCAAGATTTGGGGCTACAACGTCCCGAAGCACAGAATGAGATTGTACCTTATACACAAATTTATTTTTCTTTAGAAGAATTAGAAAAAGCTGACGGCGATATTATGTTTGTGGGAACTTTGGGTGATGAGGATGAAGAGTATCTCGAACAACTCAAGCAAAAACCACTTTGGAAAAATCTTCGAGCCGTTCGCCAAGATCGTGTTTACCCCATAAATTACCTGACTTGGAGAGGCGGAAATTTACTTGCTGCTGAGACAGTAATCGATGACTTATATAAGTACCTTGCGGACAGTGAGGAAAGTGAGGAAAGTGAGGGCAGTTAGAGCAGTTAGAGCAGTTAGGACAGTTAGGACAGTTAAGGGCGATCGCCGTAAAATGATAGAAATGTTTATCGGTTTCGTACCTTAAATCAGCAACGCCTAAAACCTTTGTCTGGGGTTTGCCCAATCTCGCTACAATAGATTACGGTTCATAAACAATAATTAGTTTCAGACAAGAGGTATTTTGTGAGCGTTAGAGTAAGGATTGCTCCTTCACCCACGGGAAATTTGCACATCGGGACAGCACGTACGGCGGTGTTTAACTGGCTGTATGCCCATCGCCATCAAGGAACGTTTATCTTGAGAGTTGAAGATACAGACGAAGCGCGATCGCGTCCTGAATATACAGAGAACATCAAGTCAGGATTGGAATGGTTAGGCTTAAACTGGGATGAAGGACCCTTTTTTCAAACTCAGCGTTTAGATAAATACCAAGCAGCAGTACAAACTCTAATCGATAAAGGTTTGGCATATCCTTGCTACTGTACGCCTGAAGAATTAGAAGAGTTACGGGAAACGCAAAAAGCTCAAGGAAAAGCACCAGGTTACGATAATCGGCACCGCAATCTATCCGACGCAGAGAAGCAGAAATTTGAGGCGGCAGGACGCAAACCCGTAATTCGTTTTAAAATCGATAGCGATCGCACTATTTCTTGGCAGGATAGCATCCGCGATACTGTTTCTTGGCAGGGTAGCGATCTGGGTGGTGATATGGTGATTGCCCGCGCAGCAGAAGGCGACGAAGCTTATGGACAGGCTTTGTACAATCTAGCGGTGGTAGTAGACGACATTGATATGAAAATCTCTCATGTCATTCGTGGCGAAGATCATATCGCCAACACCGCCAAACAAATCTTGCTTTATGAAGCATTAGGCGCAGAAGTACCTACTTTTGCCCATAGTCCGCTAATTCTCAACATGGATGGTAAAAAACTGTCCAAGCGCGACGGAGTAACTTCGATCGACGACTTCCGCAAAATGGGCTTTCTCCCCGAAGCATTAGTTAACTACATGACTTTGCTCGGTTGGACTTTTCCCGACTCTACCAAAGAAATTTTTACTCTCGACGAAGCAGCCAAAGAGTTCGATCTAGAAAGAGTAAATAAAGCAGGGGCAAAATTTGACTGGGACAAATTAGATTGGATTAACAGTCAGTATCTCCATGAAATGCCTGCCGACAAGCTAACCGCTCTTTTGATTCCCTACTGGCAAGAAGCTGGCTACGCTGTGGACAAAATGGATCGCCCTTGGCTAGAACAATTAACTGCCTTGACCGCACCTACCTTGACTCGCTTGACTGATGTAATCAAAGAAACAAGCATCTTCTTTGTCGATAGTTTTGACTATGCCGATGAGGCGATGGACTTACTCCAACAAGAAGGAGTTGCTGCGGTAGTCTCCGAAATTATTGCAGGGATTGATGAAGCAATGGCAGAAGAAGATGCCAAGGCATTAATCAAACAGGTGACAAAAAGCCAGAAAGTCAAAAAAGGCTTGGTCATGCGATCGCTTCGTGCCAGTCTGACAGGAGAATTACATGGTCCCGATTTGACTCAAACCTGGTTACTCTTAAATCAAATTGGCGCAGATAAGACTCGTCTGCAACAAACTTTGGACAAGATATCTGGTTAAGAGCATATCTGGAAAGTAATTATTTAGACTTCTCAGATAGCTCTTAAAAGTTAGGTTTCTGTAGTAGGGTGAGCAATGCTCACCCTACCGTTAAAGCGTATTGGAACAAATCAAATAAGGCTAGCGTCTTTTAGGCACATATAATTTAATTAATAAGTTAGGCAATAAAATAAGTGCTGAAAGCTGCGATTAGGACAGTGTATTGTTCCGCTTTAAAATGTAATTTAATTTTAAATAAATTTTACTGGTTATTATTATTAGGATTGGTTGCAAATTTTCACGGCAAGACGGCTTCTGCCCAGGGTGAGAGCATTGCGATCGACGAAAACAATATAAAACAAAGCATAACCCTCCGAGGAGTTAGCGGTGGAAAAATTGCTGCTTTAGACATCACCCAGACTAAAAATACAGCAACAGGTTACTGCGATGGATTTGCCAGCGAGCAACCCAATCATATTCTTTCCCTAAGTACTTTCTTTGATTATTTACGTTTGGAAGTACAAAGCTCTGCCGATACCACTATCCTAGTTAAGGGTGTCGGAGGTGTATGGTGCAATGATGATGCTGAAAGTGCCAATCCTGTAATTGAGGGGCAGTGGCAACAAGGGGATTACCAAGTTTGGGTTGGCTCTTATAAAGCAAATACTAGCGATAGTTATCAAATAAAAATAACGGGAAGATAATTGTTAAATAAAAGCTAGTAAACAAACTGAAAATATCCTATGCAAAATCGTGTATCAGCATTTATGTTTACCAGTTTAACGTGAGTTATACGAAGCAGAAAAAACTCGAAATTTGGCAATTTTTGAAATTCTCGATGTCTGGACACCCTATGGTCTCGTTGAGAAAAATATAACTCCGAACTCCGAATTCCTAACTTCGAATTCACGTAGTTTAGTCTTTGGACAATAGCCTTTTTTGTCCGTATTCCCAGGCAACAAAAGCAATAATTATTAGCAACAAGGCTGCAATACCAAACTGAGCTACCCAGGTAACTATTTCTTCTAAAGTAATTATCTTGCCCAAGAAATAAGCCAGGCTAACAATAGTAGCAGACCATAAAGCAGCACCGCCTAGATTACACAGTAAAAACTGTTTGTATGGCATCTGAGTGACTCCAGCTAATGGACCCGCGAAAATTCTGAGCAGTGTTACAAAACGACCAAAAAAAACTGCTTGAGCGGCATTTTGGCTGTAGCGATCTTTTACCTGTTCTAACTGCTGTTCTTGAATGCGAAATATGTTGCCGACTTTTACCAGAAGCTGCCATCCGCCAACCCTACCAACCCAATAGCCAAAATTATCTCCCAAGACAGCACCAGCGATCGCACTAGCCAACACCAGCCAGTAGTTTAATTCTCCGCTACCCGCCAAAAATCCACCAATAATGACGATAGTTTCCCCAGGTAAGGGAATACCCATATTTTCGATCGCAATTCCCAGAAAAACCGTCCAATAGCCGTAAAGACGCGCAATTTCCTGCAGAGCATCTAAGCTAATAAATTCTAATGACATTCAACGTCTTAACAAAGATTAATGTTCTTTATATATTGACATATTGACGCGGAATGCGGGGCAGTGTCAATAATTAAAGGTATCGCACGACACAGCAAAGCAGTTGAGAAGGTCAACCTATTGCCAGTGCAGCTAATATTTATTGCTCATTACCCATTACTCATTACTCCCTACGTCGGCACAGCCATTCCAGGGCGGAGTTTCGACCATTTACCAGCCTCTTCAACGAAGCTTTGGCAACCAACTACATCCCACTCCATCTCAATGTTTTCGCCTTCTGTACGAATGTTGACATTAATTGTGGGTTCAATAGGGGAGAAAGAGGGGTTTTCGGTTAAATGAGGCTGCTGGTGCTGAGTTTCTACTGCATTATAGGTTTCGCAGCGATCAACATATTGGCAGTTAATACAGATACACATATTTTTGACCCGAGCTTCATGCTTTAATTGTTAATCTAACAAAGAGTCATTACTACCTGGGAAATAAGTTCAAATAAATTTAAATGGCTGTCGAACGAATAAAGCAATACTTATCTTCTCTCGATTTTCCTTGGGATTTAAATCAACTACCTTCTTCAGCTTATTTAGTCGGAGGATCGGTGCGAGATGCTTTGTTAGAACGCCACAAACAGCCTTTAGACTTAGACTTTGTTTTACCCAGTAATACGATCGCCCTAGCTAAAGAAATTGCCAATCTTTATAGTGCTGGTTTTGTTGTTTTGGATCGAGAAAGAGAGATCGCTAGAGTTGTTTTTCCTCAAGGTACGTTAGATTTTGCTTTGCAAGAAGGAAGTAGTTTAGCAACAGATTTAAAACGTCGAGATTTTACAATTAATGCGATCGCATTTAATATTGCAACTCAAGAAATTGTCGATCCTCTAAACGGATTGGCAGATCTCGAACAAAAAACTTTAAGAATGGTTTCGGTTCATAACCTAGAAGACGATCCTCTAAGACTCTTAAGAGCATATCGCCAAGCCGCACAGTTAAACCTCACCATCGAACAAGATACTAGAAAAGCCATCTGCGATCGCGTCGCTCTTTTGTCGACTGTTGCAGCAGAAAGAGTACAGGCAGAGCTTAATTATATGCTGGCGACTTCTCAGGGAAATAAGTGGCTAAAAGCAGCGGTTGAAGATAATTTGTTACAGGTGTGGCTACCAAGTATCGATTTAGATAAGATAGAGCAATTGGATCGAATAGATGAGGCAATCAAATATTGTTTTAACTTAGGATTAAATTCACCAGAATTATCTCTTTTAAGCAAGCTAGCAACTTTGGTTTCTGCAAATGAAACTACTGCAGAATTAGAATTAACTCGACTTAAGTATTCTCGCTCTCAAATTAGAACCGTCAGCAATACGGTTAAGCACTTACTCTACTTGCAAAACATGACTCGAGCTATGAGTCTACGAGAGCAATATTTTTGGTTTCAAGATACTAAAGATATTTTTCCCGTCCTTATCGTAAGAGCGATCGCAACCGATGTTTCTTCTAAGCTGCTCGAACCTTTAATTAGACGTTATTTAGATTCTGCCGATAGCGTATTTTATCCGCGACTTTTGGTTACGGGTAACGATTTGATTGAAGAATTGAAGCTTAAACCTTCGGCGATTATTGGCAAGTTACTGACTGAGATTCAGGTAGCTCAAATCGAATCTAAGATCGGCACTCGACAAGAAGCTTTAGAATATGCCCAATTTTTGCTAAAGATTTTAATTTAATTGGGAACAAAGTCATCTTAATAATAACCAGACACTGTTGGCGAACTCCAAAAGTGGCAAAAAATCCGTAAACTGAGGTAGATCTACCGCGACAAGAAATGCGATCGCCAAAGGGGGATGCTTCAAATATCAAAATCTTCAGAAGGCAGGACTATGCAGGCTCTAACGC
>JBCDCO010000103.1:0-17607 GCA_039181635.1 Cyanobacteria bacterium P01_G01_bin.19
CTTTTCGAAATTCCACGAACAAAACTTGAAAATAGTATATTAAATAACAAATTAAGTTAATTTTGCTCTTGCAAATTAGCGACCGTACCAAACAAATTTATTCTAGATTTTGGCGTGGGATACAGTGTAGAGTAACTCTTCTGCACTATGATACTATACAAAAATACTTTAGAATGAAGTACTTTTGTAGCTTATACATATATATTCTATTCTAGAAAATACAATATATGTAATATTGAATACATTTGCTTATTTATTAATTGATTTTAAACTATCAACACTGCTTGCCTTTCGGTACGTATATACTCTGTTTATTTTGTTTAACTTATTAATATTGCAGATAAATTGAAATTTACTGAATATTTACTGAATATTTACTGAATATTTTTTCAGTTAAATTTAATTCGATATTTTGCCAATTGAAATAGTTTATTGGGTGAAGACAAATAGTAATAGATTTTTTGTTACTTTTGGTCATCAGACTGTTTTTACTACTTATAAGCTACAAAACTCTTATGGGGTTATCCTTGGTAAAGAAAAATAATGTTTAATTTCAATAATCTCGTTTCCAGTTTTGCTGCTATAGTCGCTACAACTGTAGCAATTACACTTTCTACAACTGCAGTTAGTGCAGAACAATTCGATTCAACAGTAGCAAAGGATTTGCTGGCCAAAGAAGCGGTTCAGAAAAAAGAAAAACTGCGCGCAAATGCAGTTGGACTATTAAAATTTGATGCTGCATCTCTGCAGCCTGGAGCATTTGGTCTAGTTCAGTTAAGGTATGGAAAAAGTTCTTTCAGAGCTTCCTTAGAATACCAAAGGTTTTTTAACGCCGACAATACCTCATCTGGTGACTTTCAAGCCGCTATCCTAGACAGTAACTTCAATTATCAGATCTCCAAAAATTTTGCACTAAACGCTGGCCTGTTTGCTGCTGGTGTTGGCGAAAATAGTGTTACTAATTTATTATATGAGCTTAAAGGAGGAGCTAATATTGGCCTCGCAAGAAATTTAAGCTTAAATATAAATATCAAGTGGCAGCCAGAAGACAATGGTCTGCCTAATTTTATAGGCTTAGCGGGAAGCTCTATCGGACTGGCGACAAATATTTCTGGCTTCAACCTTGAAGCAGGTACTCTTGTAGGAGGGTTTGGAGAAGACGGCTCCTTAGCTCCTTTCGGAAAGATCTCGACACAAATCTTGGGCGGTACAGCGCGTGCCAGTGTGACTGCATCTTATACTAATAGCTTTGGTGACAATGAAAGTTTCGATGTTCCGACAAACACCGAAGTAGGGTACCGAAAAAGTTTCGGAAAGTTAACCTTAGACGCCGCGTGGCGTGATGGCAATAGCTTAGGAGGCGTGCTGCCCGCACGCTCAGGTTTTAATCTAACTACAGAGTATAGGATATTAAATATCTAATCCAGTTTCGGCTTTGTACAGCGGCGGAACAATTATATATAGTTTGGTAGAAAAGGGAAAAGGGGAAAGGGTTTAAGATGCTTTCAAGGTTCTATCCGTAAATGCCTTTTGTAAATCGGATTTAGTATAAGCTTATGCTTGGGTAAGCGAGAGTAGTTTAGATAGTTGGAATCCGACTCTAACACTATGCTCGCTATTTTTGTTGCGGTTTGGTTACAAAAAACTAGAAATTAATTCATCCCTAGCCTATTTCTAAGCACATTTTCAGTAAGACTTGAGATCTTAGATTATGCAGTTAAAGTAAAGTCAAATTTATCCTAAATAATCATGAGAATCAACAAATATCTCAAAATAGCTATACTGATTCCGATTGGAATACTTTTGGTGACAGCACCAGTTGAGGCACAAGAGGCTGTAAATAACTCTGGGTTGAACCCAAAAGCATTGCTGTGCGATAACGCTCTACCCTGGATTCAAAGTTTGGGTATAGCAGGCGCGATCGCTTTCATGGCGATTTATGTCATCGCGACAGTAGCTTTTCTTCCAGGTTCGATACTCACTCTTAGTGGCGGAGCTATATTTGGTTTATTCCTGGGTTCGATTTACGTTTTTGTAGGGGCAACCGTTGGCGCCACCCTAGCCTTTTTAGTGGGTAGATATTTGGCAAGGGGTTGGATCTCTAAAAAAATTGCAGGCAATCAAAAATTTGCCGCGATTGATCGCGCTGTAGGAGAAGAGGGTCTAAAAATTGTCTTTCTAACTCGTCTTTCGCCGATTTTTCCGTTTAACTTGCTCAACTATGGTTTGGGAGTTACGGGAGTGTCATTGAAGGATTATGTATTGGCTTCTGTAGGCATGATTCCTGGAACGATTATGTATGTCTATTTTGGTTCTTTAGGAAATATCAATACCATTTGTAACGGAGGCGGTGCTGGCGGCAATCCTGTGGCTCAATGGGCGATTCGGATTGTTGGTTTGATTGCGACGGTAGCGGTTACTCTATACGTGACTAAAATTGCCCGTAAAGCTCTAGATGAATCCATCGACATAAGCGAAGAAAAGCAAGCTTAGTCGTCTTCTTTTGTTTCAACTACTAACTAAGGATTACTAATTATGAATCATCAAAACCACGCAGTTACGATCGCGCCAATGGATCGATATAACGAAGAGCTGCTAGCAAATGTCCATCCACCAGATTGGGCAAATCCCCAGCCAGCCGACTGTTACGATTTGGTCGTGATCGGTGCAGGAACGGCAGGGCTGGTTACAGCTAAAGGCGCAGCAGGTTTGGACATTGGTTTGAAGGTAGCCATGATCGAAAAAAACCTTATGGGTGGAGATTGTTTAAACGTAGGTTGTGTTCCCTCTAAATGCTTGATTCGTTCTTCTCGCGTAGTTGCAGATATAAAAGATGCTGCTCCCTATGGAGTTCAGCCTCCAGAAAATATTGAGGTGGATTTTCCTGCGGTAATGGCGAGGATGCGTAAAGTCAGAACCAGAATTAGTCCTGTCGATTCCGCAGTTGCCGCTAAAAAAGCAGGGGTAGATGTCTTTTTTGGCGAAGCTAGTTTTGTTGGCGATAATAAAATCGCAGTTGGCGAACAAACCCTTAAGTTCAAAAAAGCAGTTATTGCATCGGGTGCTAGGGCAGTCAAACCTAAAATTGCGGGAATAGAAGAAGTTGGCTACTTGACCAATGAAAATGTTTTTTCTCTCACAGAGTTGCCCCAGCGACTGGCAGTTATTGGCGGGGGTCCTATCGGTTGCGAACTGGCTCAGGCTTTTCATCGCCTGGGTAGTGAAGTAATTTTGTTCCATAAAAATTCTCACATCTTGAATAAAGAAGATTCGGAAGCAGCAGAGATCGTCCAGCGATCATTAATTGATGAGGGCATTCGTTTGGTTCTCAATTGCCAGCTAAAAGGAGTCAAAGACAGTCCAGAAGGCAAAGTTATTAGCTATGTCGGCAATGGAGGAGAAGGAACGGTGACGGTCGATCGCATTTTGGCTGGTGCGGGAAGACAGCCCAACGTAGAAAGCCTAAATTTAGAAGCAGTAGGGGTAGATTACGATCCCAGAAAAGGAGTCAAAGTCAATGACAATCTGCAAACTAGCAATCCCAAAATCTACGCTGCGGGAGACATTTGCATGAACTGGAAATTTACCCATGCCGCAGATGCCGCCGCTAGGATCGTCATCAAAAATACTCTGTTTTCTCCCTTTGGATTGGGTAAATCGAAACTAAGTGATTTGGTAATGCCTTGGGTAACTTTTACCGATCCCGAAATCGCCCATGTCGGTATGTATGAAGAAGAAGCTCAGGCTAAAGGGATTGATTGTCATACGATCAAAATTAGCTTTGACGACGTTGATCGCGCTTTAGCAGATGGAGAAACCGAAGGCTTTCTGAAAATCTTGCACAAACGAGGTTCGGATGAAATTTTGGGTGCAACGATTGTCGCTCGTCATGGAGGTGAAATGATTAGCGAGATCACTACTGCCATCATTGGAGAAATGGGTTTAAGTAAGCTATCTACCGTGATTCATCCCTATCCTACTCAGGCTAGCGCGATTAAACAGGCTGCCGATGCTTACCGTCGAACTCTGCTGACGGAAAAAACCAAAAAGTTACTGGGTTTCTTGACCAAATTATCTTGATTAGATACAGCAGAGGTTAAAACACTACTCATTACCCAGAGCAGTCATAAACTGCTGGCAATAAAGATTTGCCGCCAAATCTCACGACATCATTACAGGGTAATCCAGTCTCTTCGACGGTGGATTGAATTACCCGCTTGGCTGTATCAGTATCGAGACCAAAAGTATTGAGGGCGATCGCTATAACCTTAATATCGCCAAAAGTACCTCCTGCACTAGCTACGGTTTCGTAAAGCTTAATTACTTCTGGCAGTGGTGGGATGGCAATCTCGGGTAGATCGCGAATGTGTTTTGCTCCCGCGCGATGAACTAAAATCAATCCTGTAGGTTGACTTCCCCGTATCAAAGGTAAGGTAGCCGTCGATCCTGGATGAAGCAGAGAGCCTTGTCCTTCGATAACTATCAGCTCGCTGTCTGCTGCCAGTTCCATAACCGCTTTTTCGACTGCACCCGCTGCAAAGTCTACCCTCACTGCATCCAAAGCAATTCCTCCACCAGCGATCGCAATACCAGCTTGCCCTGTAGCGATAAACTCAGCCTTGATTCCCGCTGCCATAGCCGCACGGTGTATTTCCAGACTAGCCGACATCTTACCAATTGCCATATCTGTGCCGACAGTAAGGATTCTCTTTGCCGAAAGCGATCGCGCTTGTGCCTTGCCAATATTTAATCCATCAGGCTCTTGACGAATATCCCAAATCCACTGTTTGGGTTGCAAATTGGGATATTGAGGCTGTAGCAATGTATGCAAACCATTAACAATCGACACACCTGCATACACCGCAATCTTTATTTCTTGAGCAAGATTTGGCGGCAGCTTGCCTCCTGATGGTGCGATGCCAATTAATACTACATCTGGTTTATAGACTAAAGCCGCACTCATATCCGCCACAATCGGCGCACTGCAATCTATCTGAGTTAATTCGACTAAAGATTCTCCCGTACAAAAGCGATCGATTACCGCCACAATTTGCGTATTGCTGTAGCGTAAAAATGCTAGCCCCGTTTTGCCGTGTTTGCCCCTAATACCATCTTCTAACAATATTGCTACCCGAGTGCTAGCTGTGAGCATTATGCTGTACTCCTAATCCCGATCGATCGTTGGGCAATAGACGTCCTGATTTTACCATCGCTCCTCTAAAAGGATCGTCAATTAAGTTTAAATGGCTATCCAAATCTAAATAGTCAGCATAGGGTGCTAAGTGAGCCATAGCGGTATTGGCAAGACTGCTATCGGAATAGCAACCAAACATAATTTTAAGATCGCAGGCTTGGGCGATTTGGATTGCTCGAATTGCCTCGCTCAATCCTCCCGTTTTCATGATTTTGAGATTAATCCCTGCTACAGAACTAGCCAGGCGAGGAATGTCTGCGCTGGTAAAGCAACTCTCATCGACAAAGATAGGCAAAGGAGATTTGGCGGATAAAGATGCTAGCTGGCGATCGTCTGCAACCGCTAAAGGCTGCTCGATATATTCTACTTCTTGTTGGGCTAGCCATTCAGCCATAATCACAGCGTCGGCAAAACTCCAGCCACCGTTAGCATCTACCATCAGTCTGGTTTGAGGTGCTTTATCTCGAATAGCTCTTACCATAGCCTTGTCTGCTTCTATTCCCGCTGGATTCCCTAGCTTGAGCTTAATCATTTTTACTTCTAGGGTTTCTTGCCAAGCCTGTAAGCGTAGGACTGCATCTTTTGGGCTGCTAATGCCGATAGTAACAGAAATCGGTACTGTGCGATCGCAGTCCAAGCCCCACATTTGCCACAGAGGAAGATCGGCTTTTTTGCCCAGCCAATCATAAAGAGCCATGTCTATAGCTGCTTTTGCTGCCGATGATAGATTGCTTGATCGCAATTTTTCAGCAATTTGCTGTCTTTGTAGAGGGTGATAAGGTTCTAGTTGGGGTGCAATTGCCTGCAACTCCGCCAGTAGTTTTGGCGAGTCTTTTGATTTGGTTTTATCCACTGAAAAGGGCGAAGCTTCTCCCCAGCCTTCAATATTATCTTGTACGAGACGCAGCCAAATATTAGTTGTCTGTGCTGTCGTTCCCCTACTTATCTTAAGCGCAAACTTTTTGCGCACCGTAAAAGTTTCGACTGTTATTTTCATTGGTTAGCGATCGATTACTAGCTGAGTTGCCAATCGATCGCCTGCCAATTGAGGACGAATGCACCAATAAACCAAGCTGCCAAACAGGGGAACGAGTGCAGCTAGCCAAAAAAGTTTATCGCCTTCAATTCCTCTGCGTCTCATGTCATCTTTTAAAATCGTCAACGGCAACAAACAAGACAGCAAGCAAAAATCGATGGTCATGACATGAACGAACTGGCTTGTGTGCCATTGGGAAATAAAGTTTGTCCAGTCGCCATTAACCGCGCCCCAAATTATAAATGCCAGGATAGAAATAGAGCAAGCGATCGCCATCAACCGCGAGTCTAAAATTTTTAAGAGTAAATTTTTATTTTTCTGCCAACTAGCATCGGCATTACGCAGAGTAAAGTAAGGCAGCAGGGCAAATGCACCAAGTCCAAAAGAAGCAACAAAAAAAGGATAGGGCGAAACTGGTTGGCGATCACCATCAAATAGAACGAACGCACCGTAAACCAAGGGAAAAATTCCCATAATAAAAAATATCGCAATAATTATGGGATTGATGCCATCCCATTCCACAATCGACATATTGATAATTAAGTCTAAATCTTGCTGAAAAGCATCGGGGGACGAGGAATGAATGCGAGCGATCGTAAAAGTCACGCTGTAGGCTACTAAAGCAAGCCACATCAAGCCGAAGGTAATTTTGCGGGCGGTCATTACAGGTATGTATAGTCAATAGTTATCTTAGATTTATAGTAGCAAGCTTAGAACGTCGAGCCAATTGACCCTTTTTTTCTTTCCTCTTACCCTTTAAACAGCTTTACCTGTATGTTTATCCTGTTGCTATGTATCGTTTGACCTGGATATTTTTTTTATGTCTGGCAATTACTGGATGTGAAAAATCGTCTTCGACAAAATCTTATTTGCCTCAAGATAAATATATTCAGGCTTATTTTAACCATCGCGAAACTGGCAAGCAAACCTATACAGATCCCTATCGCCAAATCGAGCGTGGTGGAGATAATTTAGAAGCAATAATTATCGAAGCAATAGCAACAGCGAAGTTAACTATTGACCTCGCTGTACAGGAGATAAATTTGCCGCTAATCGCTCAAGCTTTAACCAAAGCTCACGATTCAGGAGTAAAAGTTAGAGTGATTTTAGACAATAACTATAGTCGTCCTTTGAGTAGCTTTAACCCTCAAGAAGTAGAACGTCTCCAGCAGTACGATCGCGCAAAATATGATGAGTTTCTAGCACTAGCAGATTTAGATTCCAACGGACGCTTGGATGCTAAAGAGATATCTACCAGAGATGCATTAATCATTTTGCAAAACGCAGGTATACCAGTAATTAACGATACTGCTGATGGTTCTAAAGGTAGTGGTTTAATGCACCACAAATTTATGGTTATTGATGGCAAAACCATAATTACTGGCTCGACAAACTTCACTCTAAGTGGCATACATGGTGATTTTCATAACTTAGAAACTAGGGGAAATGTCAACCATTTGTTGCGGATTGAAAATCCAGCCGTAGCTAATTTGTTTACCCAAGAATTTGATTACATGTGGGGAAATAATCAAGCTGGCGGAAATAATAGTAAATTTGGCTTATCCAAGCCAAGGAGATCGCCTCAATCAATTAGTTGGAATAATAGTAAAATTACAGTTCATTTTGCTCCATTTTCTAGAGCCGAATCTTGGCATTCTAGTACTAATGGTTTAATAAGCCGAACTATTGATAATGCTAAAAATTCAATCAATTTAGCTCTTTTTGTTTTTAGCGAACAATTAATTAGCGATCGGTTGCAACAAAAACAGAAGGAAGGAATAATTATTAAGGGAGTTTTTGATCGCGGCTTTGCTTTTCGCTATTACAGCGAAGTTCTAGATTTATTGGGGACAGCTGTCTATCGCAACTGTCAGCCAGAATCAGAAAACAACCCTTGGACACAGCCTCTAGATACCGCTGGTGTAGCAGATATACCTAGAGGTGATAAGCTACACCATAAATTTGCCTCAATTGACGGACATACCGTAATTACGGGTTCGCAAAATTGGTCACAAGCAGCAAATCATATCAATGATGAATCCTTACTAATTATTGAAAACCCCATCTTAACCCAACACTTCAATCGCGAGTTTCAACGCCTATTCAAGGCTGCCATACCAGGAATACCCGCAAAAATCGCCACTGAGGTAAAGCAGCAGCAGCAAAAGTGTTTAGATATTCTCAATTAGAGAGAGCTTTAGTAAATCTACATCTGATAGCAATTTTAGAAATGCGATTGCTTCACTATTCAATACATTTTAAAAAGCGATCGCTACAATTTTTGGACTTCAAATTTCTTGTATACTAAATAAGGTATATTCAAAAGTATTTTTATGGCAGATAAGCCAATTTACTGGATTGGTATATCTAAATCAGATATTGCTAAATTTCCTCAAGATGCCAAAAGAAAAGCTGGTTTTCAACTGAGAGCGGTACAAAGAGGCGATCGTCCTATAGATTTTAAGCCGATGTCGAATAGTTGGCAAAGGAGTCGAAGAAATTAGAATTAAGACAGGTGAAGCTTACCGCATTTTCTATGTTGCCCGATTTGCTGAAGCGGTTTATGTCCTTCATGCCTTCAATAAAAAAACGCAAAAGACATCAAAAAAAGATCTTGAAATAGGAAAACAACGCTATCAAACAGTAATCTCTCTAAGAAAACAGTTAGGAGAAAATAAATGAACGAGCAAATAATTAAAGGACAAGATAATATCTTTGAAGATCTTGGGTTTCAACCAGAAGAAGCAGCCAACCTAAAAATTAGAGCGGATTTAATTTTAGATTTACAAAAATATATTAAAAAACAAGAGTGGACGCAAAAAGAAGCGGCAGAGTTTTTTAACGAAACTCAACCTAGAATTAGTAACTTGATGAATGGAGATGTTGAGAGATTTAGTATTGATAAGTTAGTCCAAATGATAGTTAAAGCAGGAATTCAAATTAAAGTTGAAGTAATTAATGTTGCTGCATAGGATTTGAATGGTAATGCGATCGCTTTGTTATTTAATACATCTAAAAATGCGATTGCTCTTACCTTCAAAACAATCTAACTTTCTCTAAGCCTTTTCGTCTCTGTGTAAGATTAAAATACAGAAATGCGATCTCATTTAAAATAATTTGTATTATGAAAACTCTTTTATATGAGAAAAGCACAATTACCTTGTTTGAGTTTCTAAAACGTCAAACACCAAAAAATATTTATTCAGACGGCTACTTGAATGTAATATTTGGCTACAGAACTTTTCATATTAATGCTTTACCAGAATATTTTGACGCGGCTTCACAGAATAAAAACGATGAAATAATAAGAGTAAGATTTGAATATATCGACTCTACATTTGAGCCAAAAGAACATCATCAATTGCTATTTCAAGGTAAAACAATTAGCCGTTTATGGATCCTCCGAACTCTGCTGTATTTTACCGACCATGTTTTTTATAACAGCGAAGCAGAAGCATTAGGAGATTTTCAAGTTAAAACCAAAATAGATCGTGTAATAGCAGACATTATGCGTAAGTCTGCTGGCGGGCATGATGAAATTGTCTGTCATCCTAAAAGTATAGAAGCAGAGAGCGCAGATAAAAAGTTTTCTAATTTGGTTGACACTGGCATTATGCTAGAAATTGATAGCAAGTTACTGATGTGTTTTTCAAGGGATAACGGCTCATGTGTTGTTGGAAATGTAATGTCTCTTGAAAAAATAAAAGAGGAAATTGTACCCTTATACGAATTTATTGAAATCTAAAAGATCAAAAATGTGTTTTCACTAATGCTGGTACTATCGACTTATTTTATTTTTGCCAAAGCGATCGCCTTTGTGTTCAAAACAATCTAATTCTCTCTGCGTCTTTGCCCAGAACACGAAGCTCGATAAACGCCTCTGCGCGAAACATAACATACAAAAAAAACATCAGTTGCATGCTAAAACTACATAAACACCGTTGATAGGTTTGGCAAAATTAGTAAATTGATAGATATGTAGAACGTATGGATTAATAAATAATGACCAACAAAAAGAATCTTGTCGTAGTTGGTAACGGTATGGTTGGTCATAAGTTCCTCGAACTGATGGTACAGAAAGATGTATCGGGTGAGTGGAATTTAGTTACCTTCTGCGAAGAACCTCGTGTAGCATACGATCGCGTTAACCTTAGCGGATACTTTTCAGGAAAAACCGCAGCGGATCTGACTTTAGTAGAACCTGGCTATTATCAGGATAATAATGTAGAAATTCATATTGGCGATCGCGTTACCAGTATCGATCGCGCCAATAAAAAAGTAGTCTCGGCTAATGGTAAAGAGATTAGTTACGACAAATTAGTCTTGGCAACTGGTTCTTATCCTTTTGTACCTCCTATTAAGGGTAACGATAGCTCTGGTACTTTTGTTTACCGTACTATCGATGACTTGGAAGGGATGGAAGCCTGGGGTAACAAACCCGATGTGAATGTCGGTGTTGTTGTCGGTGGTGGCTTGCTGGGTTTGGAATGCGCTAACGCCCTTAAGAATATGGGTTTACAGACTCATGTAGTGGAATTTGCCCCCCGATTAATGCCCGTACAGATCGATGAAGTGGGTGGGGAAGTTCTCAAGAATAAGATCGAAGAGTTAGGTATTCAGGTTCATACCAGTAAGGCTACTACTAATATTGCTAGCGAAGATGGCAAGTTAGTTAAGATGGAATTTGCCGATGGTGGCGAGTTAGAAACTCAGATGATTGTCTTCTCCGCTGGTATTCGCCCCCGCGATGAGTTGGCAAGAGAATGTCAACTGGAGATCGGACAACGTGGCGGGATTGTGATTGACGAAGACTGTCGTACTAATGACCCTGATATTTATGCGATCGGGGAATGTGCGCTGTATGACGGGCGTATCTTTGGTTTGGTTGCCCCTGGCTATACTATGGCGGAAGTAGCCAGCGATAAGCTTACTGGTGCGGGAGAACAAAGCTTTACTGGGGCTGATATGTCTACCAAGCTGAAGTTATTGGGGGTAGATGTTGCTAGCTTTGGGGATAACTTCGGGCGTACCGAAGGGGCAAAGGAATTAGCTTTTAACGATACGATTAACGGTACTTATAAGAAGTTAGTAGTGTCGGGGGATGGCAAATTATTACTCGGCGGTATTTTAATCGGCGATGCTTCTGCTTACGGTAATCTCTTACAACTGGTACAAAATAAAATTACTCTGCCTCCCCACCCCGAAGATTTATTAGTAGCCCCCAGAGAAGGAGGCGGCGCACCATTATTAGGAGTAGATAACCTACCCGACACGGCACAGATTTGTTCCTGTAATAACGTATCCAAAGGAGATCTTTGTACTGCGATCGCCGATGGGGTAACAGATTTAGGCGAACTAAAAAGCTGTACCAAAGCTGGTACTGGTTGCGGTGGTTGCGTACCTTTGGTTAAAGATATTCTCAACACCGAACTTAAGAAAGCGGGTGTGGAAGTCAAAAACCACGTTTGCGAACACTTTGAATATTCCCGTCAAGAACTATTTCACTTAATTAAAGTAAACAAAATTAAAACCTTTGCTGAACTATTAGAAAAATTCGGCACTGGTAAAGGGTGCGAAATCTGTAAACCGACAGTAGCTTCAATCCTCGCTTCTACTTGGAACGAACATATTTTAGATAGTCCTCACGTTGGCTTACAGGATACTAACGATTACTATCTAGCTAACATCCAGAAAGATGGTACTTATTCCGTGATTCCTCGCGTACCAGGGGGCGAAATCACTCCAGAAAAATTAATTGTGATTGGGGAAGTGGCAAGGGATTTCGGACTCTATACTAAAATCACTGGCGCACAACGGGTAGACTTATTCGGCGCGAGAGTAGATCAATTGCCCGATATTTGGAAACGATTGGTAGATGCTGGCTTTGAATCTGGACATGCCTACGGTAAAGCCTTGCGTACCGTTAAATCCTGCGTTGGCAGTACTTGGTGTCGCTTTGGGGTAGATGACTCTACAGGTTTAGCCATCGAACTAGAACAACGCTATCGTGGATTGCGATCGCCCCACAAGTTAAAATCTGCTGTTTCAGGCTGTACTCGCGAATGTGCCGAAGCCCAAGGCAAAGACTTTGGCATCATTGCTACGGAAAACGGCTGGAATCTATACGTCTGCGGTAACGGCGGAATGACTCCCCGCCATGCGGTGTTGTTGGCTACGGATTTAGATAAGGAAACCCTGATTAAATATATCGACAGGTTCTTGATGTTCTACATCCAAACTGCCGACAAACTGCAACGTACTTCTGTCTGGTTTAGCAAATTAGAAGGAGGAATCGACTATCTCAGAAGCGTCGTTATTGATGACTCTTTAGGTATCTGCGACGAATTAGAAGCCCAAATGCAGCACCTAGTTAACACCTATCAATGTGAATGGAAAACCACCATTGAAGATGAAAACAAATTGCAACGTTTCCGTCATTTCGTTAACAGCGATCGCCCAGATCCCAATTTAACCTATGTCGAAGAACGAGGACAAAAACGCCCCGCTACCGAAGATGAGAAACAACAATTAACCGTATAGATCGCTGAGGATTAAATATAAAAACCGAACATAATTTTGTTCGTAGCTATTAGCTATCAGCTATTAGCCTTTGGCTTTTAATCTTTAGAACAATCTGAGAATACAACCAAAAATACAGGATGGGCAAAGTATATAGATTGGATGAATTAAAAACAAATATTCGATTGCCCACCAATAAACAGTCAACCATCAACAATTCACAATCAACATGGTTCAAACAATATCCGAACATACCGCAACCCAATGGCAAACCGTATGTCAAATTAGCGACATTCAACCCAACACAGGAGTCGCAGCATTATTTAACAATGAACAAGTAGCCATCTTCCGCGTTGGTGAAACCGAAGAAGTATATGCTCTTTCTAACTACGATCCTTTCAGTAAAGCTTATGTTCTTTCTCGTGGTTTGGTAGGAGATAGACAGGGAATTACTAAAGTTGCAGCACCCATTTATAAACAAAACATTAACCTACAAACAGGGGAATATTTAGACGATCCTGAAATTAAAATTCCCACCTATCCCGTCAGAGTAGTTGAAGGAGAGATTCAGTTAGGGAAATAGAAATTAATTATTGTGCGTAGTGCGATCGCTTTTCTTGAGAAGGGCGATCGCTTTTTTTATTTATCTAAAAGAACGACCTGACTTTCAACCTGTAGTCTAGGCTGAATCAATTCATATTCTCTAATTATTGCTAATGGGAACTCTTTCAAAAATCGCTGTTTCAGGGATAATGATATCGATTACGTCTATTCCTTCTGGTACTTCGAGCCAAAAATAAGCATTACCCCAAGCATCCTCTGGTATGTTGTTTATTGTCAGAGAACCAGTATTCTTGCCTCTAATAACGCCGTAAACTTCGCTGGTTTCAGGATTTCTGCCTTTCGATAATCTTAAGTTAAGTGAATCTACCTTTCCTTTGGGTACAATTCGGCGAATTTGCATCTGTACGACAACTATCTCCCTTGCCCCACCGTCAGGGTTATCAATTCTTTTGACCGAAAGTAGTTCAATTTTGATTTTGTTATCTACTCCCTGGCGTACAAACTGCCCTGGCTGAATAGACGTAGATACATTAGTAGTATTGTCAGCAGAAGAATTATTTTGGGTAGTGGTAACGGTTGTTGGTTGTTGACGCGCAAGTTCTTCTAGCTGGGCTTGCTGTTGCTCGATCGCATTTTGTTGTCGAACAATTTCATCTTGTTGTTGTTCGACAGTATTTTGCTGTTGTTCGATTGAGCTTTGTAGTTGAAATAAACGGTTTAGCGTCCACGCCGATGCCCCCAAAGCAATAATGGATATGGTTACACCGATCGCAGATAAAACTTTATTCATTGACCATAACGCTTTTGAGCAGCAGTCCTTGGATAATGTATTTATAATTCAATACTTATGTAATTAACAGTACTATAGTTTGGTATTAAACTTTAGTAGATTTTTAGCTAGTATTACAAATTGTATCTTTACCAAAGTTGACGCTCGGAGGAAATCGGTTTTGTCAAGACAGATAAGAACGCTTTTCTGAGAAAATGCGATCTTGTTTAAGAAAACTAACAAAGTATTTAAACTCCGCTCATACTAAAAATTAGTACGAGTTATGCGATCGCTTTTTATGTAGCTAAGATAAGTTTATGGATTAGATTAAAACTATCAAATCATCAAACCGAATTTTTGATTGAGCTTTATCCATAAGACAGGATAATTATTGCAGCATTAACTCCCAAAAATATTGCCCAGAAAATCAATTCCAACTTACTAACTTTACTAAACATGAGTTCATTTGGAAAAACAGCATTATTACAATTTTATATTTCAGTTGGAGAAAAGCGATCGCTTTATTGACTCTGAATATTGCTTATTTAGATGTTTTATCGCGGTGCTGGAACAATTAGATTATGACCATATTCATCTTTACCTCTGATTAATAAACAAGGCGGAGGAGAAGATTTCCAGAGTACTGGTGGACGATGAGTAATCGGTATTTTAATTGTTTCACTAGGAGGAGAATATTGAAAAATCATTGATGTTCGCTTTTTCGAGGATAAATTTCTGGCTGAATGCCAAATGCGCCCATCGAAAATAAAAAACTCTCCTGGTTTCATGTCAACTGAAATAAGTTCGCATTGAGGATCGATCTTTTGAGCAGCTTGCAATACTAAATCATCTTGAGTAACATCTAGACCACACTCATTATTCAATTCTTGTGGATATGTATAATCTGACAGATTGTGAGATCTGCTAATCAATCGCATGGAGCTTTCTTTAGAAACATTTGTCAGTGCTACCCACACCGTTAATCCTTTCCACTCTATATGTTCTACATCTCCATGCCATCGATAAGTTTCACTGGGTTCTGAGTCTATAATGTGGGAACTCCATTGCAATATGTTTTCCCCCAAAATAGAAGCTACTTTTTCTACAATAAAAGGCTGACTCGATAATCTATAGATTTGCGGTACAGATGAATGAACTCCTTTGTCCCACTTAACTTTGCCCCATATAAAAGTGGGGAATCGAAACAGAGGATTCTGTTTTAATGTTTCTTGAGAAAAAGACGATCTGGCAGCTTTTTTTCGCTTAGGAATTAAAAAATCGATTATTTTTTTGACAAACCGCCTCCAAAATAAAGCCTTTTCTACGGATTTTTTAATATCTCTAGTTACAGAATCTACATCTTGAGGATCTATTAATTTAAAAGGACCTACAAAACCAAGTTCTTGAAATTGATGCAGTTCTTCTGGAGTCAAATAATTTTTCATTAATATATTACTAATTATAGTTTTGCTTGGCAATTTAAAACCATAAAAAATCAATATATTTTCTTAATAAAAAAATATATTACAATCTGTAAATAATCTATATATACGCTAGTTGAATTGAAGACAAATATACATAATCGACTTATTTAGAGTAAAAATAATCTTTAAGCTATATATTCATCCTAAAGCTAAACTATAGTTTATTTTTTGTCAATAACATACAGCCGTGTCAAGTTATGTCAAAACACATAGTTCATCTATTTATAGGTAACGGGTAGTAATTTCGATTTTTTGAAACTCGAATATGAAGCACCATACTTTTGAATTCCAATTCTTGGTTAAACGCTTTAAATTGTCAACTATAAAATGCTGATTGTATGATTAGCTAAGTTCAAAGAATTTGACTATAGAAAAAAGGTTTCAAACAATAGCAAAAATGTATTTCACTTTTATCTTATAGATAAGCTGAGAATAGAACGATATATAAAAGTGATGCACGATTCATCAATGAAACGCCTAAGAAAAATTCTTGGTTATTTTCTGTGGATAGTATTTCCGATCGCACTCGCGGATTTATTTCAGTGCAAAATTAAGTAGCCTATAAGCATCTTCACTATTCAACAAGATTAGTTAGCAGTAATTTTCGGGAAAACTAACAAGAGAAAAGCGATTACCCTTCGCGTAGCCTTCGGATCGCAATTTAAAAAATGACTGAGCTTCCTGATTTCTCTGCTGTTGGCTATAAACAAATTAAAGTCCTTGGACAAAACCATCATGGAGGCAGAGTTACATATTTAGCGGCAGATTTAGAGCAACAAAAGAAAGTTGCAATTAAACAATTTCAGTTTACCCAAGGCTCTTTATCCTGGACGATTGAAGATAGTCTTAACAGAGAAGCAAAAATTCTTCAAGAGTTGAATCATCTCAGAATTCCTTACTAAGTAGCTCCACTTTATTAAAAATCAAACCGATAAACATGAATAAGGCAATAGGTAATCGTGACAAGTTAAGAAAAATGAGATCGAGTCAAGTACCATATTTGGTGTTTTATTTATCTACAAACACCAGATATAGATTAGGTTAGATCTAAAACTGGCGATCACTTTAAAAAGCAAGTCAACTTTAAAATGTCCCAAAAGCTTAAAGCTTAAAGCTTAAAGCTTAGAGCTAAAAACCGATTGACAAACAACACACAACCTTAAGTTGTCACGAATGGGCAATAGGGGATTAGGAGAATAGGGTCTTTCTTTTAAGTTTAATTTGGTTGACATACTTAGCTTTTAGCTCATTGATAAACTAAAAGTAATTAAGCTGTTGAGGTCATATTCCTATGAAACTTCTGCGGAAAATTCTTCGCTATGTTGGGATTGGTTTACTCTTCTGTTTGACAACTTTGCTGATAGTAGTCATCAATTTTGCTTTTGCCACTCCCAAAATAGACAGAGAGACATTACCACCCAACCTAATTTCTCTTGAGTCACAGATCGGTCAGGAGATGTTGGCAGAAAGCAAATATCGCAACGATTATTTCAACCTGCAACCCAACTTCGTTTCTCAATCGAGACGGGCTTTTTGTGGAGTAGCAAGCTCGGTAATTGCGGTCAATATTTTAAATGAGGCTGATGTTCCTGTTACTCAAGCTACTATTTTCGATCGCGATACTCGTCAAGTAATTCATCCGCTCAAAGTTACTTTTGGCGGCATGACTTTAGCCCAGCTAAGTGATATTCTTCGCGCTAATCATTTAAGTTCTCAGGAAATATATGCTAGTGAAAGTAATCTCGATGAGTTCCGTACCCTAGCTCTCGATAATCTTAATAACGACCGTGATTTAATCTTAATAAACTATCACCGCAAGGCTTTAAATCAAAATGGTAGCGGTCATATTTCACCTATCGCCGCCTATCATCAAGAAAGCGATCGCTTTTTAATTATGGATGTTGCTGCTTATAGATATCCGCCAGTTTGGGTAAAATCTACGCAATTATGGCAGAGCATGGATTCTATAGATAGTGTTTCCGATCGCACTCGCGGATTTATCTTAGTGCAAAGTAAGTAACCTGCATAAATGGACTCAGAC
>JBCDCO010000104.1:0-17565 GCA_039181635.1 Cyanobacteria bacterium P01_G01_bin.19
AGCGATCGCACCGATTGATTGCTTAAGATTAGATTTCATGGATAGCGATCGCGACAGTTAACATTGAACTCGATCCTTTTTTCACCATGATAGTCTAAACCTTAAAATATACTTAAGGCGGACTGTTGGATGATTTATTTCATTTGACAATAACATAGGAAAAGAACCAAAGCGCTCTCTTCCTACTTGGTTATCTGTCTGTAGAACCTAATTGTTGATAAATCTACGAGTGCCACCATCAGAGTTACTAGACTCTCTGGGTCTAGCTTTGTTTACTCGGATAGTGCGTCCCATCCATTCTGCGCCATCTAGAGTATTAATTGCCTCGGTTTCTTCTTCATCGGTGTTCATTTCTACGAAGCCAAAACCGCGCTTGCGACCTGTTTCGCGGTCTGTGGGGAGGTGGACGCGTTTGACAGTTCCATATTCACCAAAGACTTCTTGTAAGTCTTCGGGTGTAACCTCATAGTTGAGATTACCTACATAAATCGACATTATTCCTGATTCCTATTCCTATATATTTTGTCTGGTTCTGAAATCCAAGATCCGACAAGACAGACTCAAAAATTTTCGTTATTAGAATGCCCTATCGATATCCCTTTTTTCGACAATAATGTTAACACTTTATTTCTAAAATTATTAGTATTAAATCTACCTTAGAGCTAGACACCCCAATTAGAAAACTGTGGTATTTTAATCTTAGGTAAAGATAAGTAACGAAAATTAGAAATATAACTGTTCCCTCTCGTTCAAAAGTTTTGCCGTTTGAGTGAAGTTACCTAGAAAGTAAGAAAGAAGCAATTTTATAGAAAAATAATCCTTCCTTCCCAAATTCTAGCTCTTTCTCTATAATTTCTTGTGGTGTAACTAAAATACTTATGTGAGAACTATTAGAAATTTGCCTGCTTGACCACCATATATTTATTATTTACTTGTGACCACATCTAGCCCTAAGTGTTCTTCCTCATCTCAATCTAGTCTTCTCAACCTGCCCCTAGAGCAAAGTCAGAACGGCAAAGCCTGGCGAGTTTTTTTGACAGCTTCATTTTTAGTATCAGTTCCAGTTTTTTTCCAAGCTCCCATAGTAAGGCTTTTTCCTCTACTCAGTTTGGCTTTGACTCTATTTTGGGTGACTTTGGGGTGGCTGCTCTATCGCCGTACTCAGAGTCGCCTTTGGGGTGACATTATCCTGGGGTTTAGCTGGAGTTGGCTAGCTGGCTCGATCTATTGGGGTTGGCTAAGGGCGGAACCTCTAATTCATATTCCAGTCGAGTCTATTGGGCTGCCTTTCGCCCTTTGGTGCCTGTGGCGAGGGTGGGGTAAGGTAGGAAATTTCTTTTATCTCGGTTCGCTTCTGGGTACGGCAATTACAGATCTATATTTCTATATTGCTGATGTGATTCCCTATTGGCGCAAGTTGATGACTGTAGATGTCGATCCTGCTCTGGCGGCACCGATTCTTAAATCTGCCCTGGCTCAAGTTCAAACCCCTTGGGGGATTAGTTGGGCATTCGTGCTTACGAACATATTATTGGCTATCAGCCTGTGGTCTTTGAAAAAAACCGAGTTACACTGGTGGGCATTCGCTGGAGCAGTCCTGAGCACGATTTTGGTAGATAGTTTATTTCTGCTGGCTGCTTATATTGCCTAACTATGATGTTCTAGCGATCAGAAAAGGATGAAAAAAGTAAATCTTTTAAGATAGAAGCAAATTGTTTTTCGTTTTTCATTCCTAATCCTCTGTCTCTTACCTATACAGGAAGTTCATGGCTCAAAGCACCGATCTTACAGCTAAATCGCCTTTATACTCATTACAGAGCATATTGAGTAGCGAGACTAGTCTCTATGTAGCGAAAAGGCTTTCTCAAGGCGCATTGACTTTGTTGCTAGCATCAGCTCTTTGTTTTTTTATTGTCGAGCTAGCACCAGGTAACTATCTCGACACTCTCAAGGAAAATCCCCAAATTACTCCCGAGCGAATCGCCGAACTTACGGAGCAGTTTGGTCTAGATAAACCGCCAATAATTCAATATTTTCGTTGGCTGTGGCGGGTAGTTACCAGATTTGACTTCGGTCAGAGTTTTGTCTACTTTCGTTCTGTCTCTTCATTGTTGGTAGAACGTATTCCCGCAACTTTACTTTTGGCACTATCTTCTTTTATCTTGACCTGGGCGATCGCCATACCGTTGGGAATTATGAGTGCGGTCAAACAAAATAGTAAAACAGACAAGATTCTCAGAGCTTTGAGCTATTTTGGGCAAGGCTTTCCTAGCTTTATTACCGCCTTGATTTTTCTGATTATCGCCCAGTTTCTCTCGCCGCTTTTTCCTGTAGGTGGTATGACTAGCATCAATCACGACGAACTGTCGATCTTGGGCAAAATAGTCGATATCGGGTGGCATATGATTTTACCGACCATTGCCTTAAGTATTACTAGTTTTGCTGGATTGCAACGCTTAACCAGGGGGCAACTACTAGATGTTTTGCGTCAAGACTATATTCAAACCGCCAGAGCCAAAGGCTTACCTGAAAATAAAGTAATCTATGTCCATGCTTTGAGGAATGCAATCAATCCTCTGATTACTCTTTTGGGTTTTGAATTTGCCAGCTTATTAAGTGGTTCGTTTATTTCCGAATTCTTTTTTAATTGGCCTGGCTTAGGTAGATTAACGTTACAGGCTGTAAACGCTCAAGATAAGTATTTAGTCATGGCAACCTTGATGATGGGAGCGACCATGCTAATTATCGGCAATCTTTTGGCTGACTTGCTGCTAAAAACCGTCGATCCTCGTATTAAGCTAGAAGATCTGAAATAGAATGCCAATGCCACAAGAGTGGAAAATAAGCGGATGTTATTACAGGTTAATTATTTAATTCGTTCTAAAAAAGATGGCAAGTATTTAGTGGCTCGTCTGCCAGAACAAAGCGGACTTGAAGCCACTTACTTGCTAGTGTTTGAGAGAGATTATGATGCTCTCAGCTATATCAACACTCATGGTAAAGAGTATAGCGATCGCCTTACTGTCGAAACTGCTTCCCCAGCACAACTGCAAAGTTTGAGAGAACGTTGGGATTACAAAGGGTTTGGCATTGTTAGCGATCCTCTTGTGCCTAATATCAAATTTGTTGCTTAAAAACTGTTGGCTAACTATTGGCTATCAGCTTGTCCACCAATTGGATTCGATTAAGGTTCCCTGATATTGCTCGACCTTTGCCAAATTCATAAAGTAAGTCCATGCTTCAACTATAAATCGATCTTCTAGACTATAAACCTTTACTAAATGACGCTCGTATTCATTTGCGCCCGAAGTTCTTTGAGGATCGTAGCCTTCTAACGAATCTAAATCCATCAGTATTGCAGGATTACTTATTTTGAGCAATACTCCTTTTATCTTGCGGTTGCCCCGTGTCATAGCAGGATAGCCAAATGGTAGTTCGTATAAAACACCTCTAACATAAGCCAAAGTTTCAGATTTTACATAACCATCACAATAATGAAAATTCCTCTCTCCTGGTTTGAGAGTGCCATAAACAAAGACGTAAAAAGATAAAGATTCGGGTTTCATTGCATAATTGGTATTTGAAACATTAATCTAGTCGAGATTTTAAGCTTTGAAAGTAGCTACTTGGAACGTTAATTCAATTAGGAGTCGTCAACAAATTGTCGTTGACTGGTTGCAACAGCATAGAGTAGACGTGCTCTGTTTGCAGGAAACAAAGGTTCAAGATGCGCAATTTCCGCGATCGCCTTTTGAAGATTTGGGCTATAACTTATACATATCAGGTCAAAAATCTTACAATGGTGTAGCGCTATTTAGCTTAAAGCCTTTAGCAGAAGTAAGCTGTGGTTTTTCTAACATTGTGGGCGATGCTGCCCAAGAGTTCGATCTGCAAAAAAGAGTAATTACTGGAATTATTGATAACGTTCGGATCGTCAACCTTTACGTTCCCAATGGCTCTGCCTTGGGTAGTGAGAAATATGATTATAAGCTTAAGTGGTTAGAGCTTTTGTCCCAATATCTCCAAACGCTACAAACAGAAAAAAAGGAAATTTGTATGTGCGGTGATTTTAATATCGCTCTAGAAGATAAAGACATTTATACTTCCAAAGCCAGAGAGAAGCACATTATGTCCTCTCCAGTCGAAAGAGAGGCTTTAAACAAAGTGCTTCAGCTAGGTTTTAAAGATGCCTTTCGCAAATTTAGTCAGGAAGAAGGGCATTTTAGCTGGTGGGACTATCGTGCTGGAGGCTTTACTCGCAATCGTGGTTGGCGTATCGACCATCATTACCTGACGGATAATTTGTATCAACAGGCTGTTAAATGTTGGATTGACGTCGAACCAAGAAAGTTAGAAAAGCCAAGCGATCACGCTCCCGTTGTGGTGGAATTTTGATACAGATCTTAATTTTCGCTGTCTTCATCTTCTTGCCATAGGCGATCTAGCTCGTTTCTTACTGCTTCAATAGCCTGTTGTTTCTTGGGTATAGCCAATACTCGAACATCAATTTCCAAGATATTGTTAATTCGGGTCGTTTTTTCCCATACTTTTGTCTCAGTTTTAAATTCTTGCTCGTAGCGAAAAGTGATTGTTTCTGGGCAAACATCTTGGATTTCGACATTTTTAATCCAGCCATTACTGCTTTTTATGTAAAGCCAAATATTAGATTGACCGATTAATTCTCTGAGCTTACTTTCCATACAAAATTTTGGGAACTCACATTTGCTGAGATGGCTCAATCTGTCTTGAGATTGATTGTATATTACTAACATTAGTTAGGACTTAAAGTAAATATTTGTCATTCAATAGTTTATTGTTCTAGCTGTTATTTCAATCGGTTGTTATCCCAGCTCAGTATTTTGCCAGAAATTACTGTTTCCTGATTCGATTGAATTTCCTCAAGCAAAGATGGATTAATTTTTGTAAAGTATAATTGCGATGGGTTTAATTTTCTGGCTTCATAAGAATAGCTAATAATGTTCAATTGAGTGTTATCTCTACAATTTCAGTATTTCAGGGAATTCGAACGCTGTAAATTTTAATTCTAAATTTATAATTTGGAAGTCAAATCCCCATCTTTTCTTTGAATGCTTACTGTCTATTTTTTGTCAAGAGAATAAATTAACGCTTGCGATCGTATTTACCATTTTCTTAATATCATTTTTAGGAGTTAAACTAAGCTATGCAAATGCTCAAAAAAATCTTCAATTCTGACAATAAATACTATTTAGAACTAGACGAAATTGAAGCATCCAAGCCAGTCCAAAAGGCGATCGCAACAGCGGAAAAAGTTGCGAATGTGGTTCAAGAAAAAACCGCAGATGCGATCGAGTCAAAACCCGTACAGCAAGCCTTAAAAACTACCAAAGAGACTGTCGATACAGCGCAACAAAAGTTGCAGTCTGCCGCTGACACAGAAGCCAAACCAAAGTCTAAATCCAATAAGAAAGAGTCAAAAAAACAGACAGCCGACTCAGCAGAAGAATCAGCAGCAGAAGCAAAGCCTTCTCCCAAAGATGCGGGTGCATCTTCCTTCGATCCGCCATTTTGGGTTGCAGCAATGTACAAAAATAGTTCTAGCTCGGTAAACAGCGATGGAACGAAAGCAGAACAAACTTTTGCTACCGATAATCTAATGCCAGTGGTGACAAAATATCGTCGTCGTCCAGGTCCTAGTCTGAACAAATTCAAAGACATGGCAAGTAAAGCGAAAACTCCTAAAGGCTAAACCAATTGATATGTAGAGAGACTGGGTAATTTATCCAATCGACAACATTACAAACTGCTTTGAAACTAAACACATATGGGCGGGAGACTATCTCGATTAAGATGAGTTTTCTGTCCATAATTGTTGGCAATCTACTTTTGGCTTACTTTAGTAATTGGCATACTCCGATATAACTTTGTCCCCCTTTCAGATAAGATAAAAGTTGCCGCTTTTTAAACTAAGCCAGCATTAATTTAGAAAACGATCCCATCAATTTAACTTAGGCACCAGCTTATTGTATTTTTGGATAGGATGATTTAGTGGGAAAACAAATGAATCAAGAAATTTTTGAAAAAGTAAAAGGTATTGTTGTCGATCAATTAGAAGTAGAAGCAGAAAGAGTCACACCAGAAGCAAGTTTTGCCAATGATTTGGGAGCTGATTCTTTAGATACAGTAGAGCTGGTTATGGCTCTTGAAGAAGAATTCGATATCGAAATCCCTGATGAAGCTGCCGAACAAATAGATACTGTAGGCAAGGCAGTAGAACATATCAGCGCAGAAAAGGGTGCAACGGCATAGCTAACATCTATTAATTTTATTTAAGTCGATGATGGCTGCTAGATAACGTGACTAAAACGGTCGTTAGATGGTTGCAATTCGCATTTTATTCTAGAACGCGGTCGATTTAGTCTTGGTGAGAGACTCGGTAGACCCTCGTAAGGTCAACACAGTTATCCTACAAGAGAACAAGTAGATTCTCGCGGCAGCCTCCAACAGATATTGGCAGGTAAAAACGTAAAAAGAGCAAACATGACAAATAGGCAAAATAAACGAGTCGTAATCACAGGCTTAGGTGCAATTACTCCTATTGGTAATAATCTTACAGAATATTGGGCTGGACTGCTGCAAGGGCGCAGTGGTGTCGGCTCGGTGACTCTATTTGATGCTTCTAAACACGCCTGTCAAATTGCTGCTGAGGTCAAAGATTTCGATCCTCATCAATACTTAGATAAGAAAGATGCAAAGCGTATGGATCGTTTTGCTCAGTTTGGCGTATGTGCGAGCAAACAAGCGATCGCCGATTCGGGTTTAGTAATTGACGAGCTAAATGCAGATCGCATCGGGGTGCTGATTGGAACTGGCGTCGGCGGTCTTCAGGTAATGGAAGACCAGAACGAAAATTTACTAACCAAGGGACCGAGAAAAGTAAGCCCCTTTACTATCCCCATGATGATCTCGAACATGGCAGCAGGCTTGACGGCAATTCATACAGGAGCCAAAGGTCCTAACTCTTGTACGGTGACAGCCTGTGCCGCAGGGTCTCACGCTATTGGTGATGCGTTTCGCTTGGTGCAAGGAGGCTACGCCGATGCGATGATTTGCGGCGGTGCAGAAGCAGCCGTTACACCTCTTTCTTTTGCTGGATTTTGCTCGGCAAAAGCACTGTCTACTCGCAACGAAGACCCCGATAGTGCTAGCAGACCATTCGACCGCGATCGCGATGGCTTTGTGATGGGTGAAGGCGCGGGTATTTTGCTCTTAGAAGAATTGGAGCACGCTCTAGCCCGTGGAGCAAGAATTTATGCTGAGATAGTTGGCTATGGCATGACCTGTGATGCATACCACATGACTTCTCCTGTACCTGGAGGTCAGGGAGCCGCTAAAGCAATCGAACTGGCTCTAGCTGATGGAGAGATAGACCCAGAACAAGTAGACTACATTAATGCTCATGGCACTAGCACTCAGGCTAATGACTCTAACGAAACCAAGGCGATCAAAAAAGCCTTAGGCGATCGCGCTCAAAAAATCGCAGTTAGCTCTACCAAGTCTATGACTGGTCATCTCTTGGGCGGTTCGGGCGGCATCGAAGCTGTAGCAACCATCATGGCGATTCAAAATGGCAAAGTGCCCCCTACGATCAATTTAGTCAATCCCGATGATGAATGCGATTTAGACTACATTCCTAACAGCAGTCGCGATTGTCAGGTAAATGTAGCTCTGTCAAATTCTTTTGGTTTTGGCGGTCATAATGTTACTCTAGCTTTTAAAAAGTACGGCTAAAAGTATAGTTAATTTTCCCTGCATTATTTGCTCGTGGGAAGTAACGATTTTGTTTCGTAATAATTTGATAAATAAGACATCATCATAATAGGATGATGACAAATTGTTTGTCTCGCCAAAAATAATAGAACTTGCTAGGCGTTGGTTCGGAATGAGAAGATGAGAAAAGGAAACGGTTTTTTGAGACTCAGTCTAGAAAGACTTGACTACGCTTTCTCGGTGCGACCAAAGCTCGTTCAAAATTTGTTTTATCGTAGTTTATTTAAATAACAGATATGGTAGTTGCCCGTCCATCAACCAATACAGTTGAAAATCTTTGTATTAATTCGATTCGTTTTTTGGCTATAGATGCCATTGAAAAAGCTAGTTCTGGACATCCAGGATTGCCTATGGGCGCAGCTCCAATGGCATTCGTGCTTTGGGACAAGTTCATGCGCTACAATCCCAAAAATCCCAAATGGTTCAACCGCGATCGCTTTGTACTATCTGCTGGTCACGGTTCGATGTTGCAGTATGCTTTGATGTATCTTGTCGGTTTTGACAGCGTCTCTATCGAAGATGTCAAACAGTTCCGTCAATGGGGTTCTCGCACTCCAGGGCATCCAGAGAACTTTGTGACACCTGGGGTAGAAGTTACTACTGGTCCTCTAGGTCAAGGAATTGCCAACGCAGTTGGTTTAGCCATGGCAGAAGCGCATCTCGCCGCTAAATTTAATAAGCCTGATGCCACTTTGGTAGACCACTACACCTATACAATCATGGGTGATGGTTGCAATATGGAAGGAATTTCTGGCGAAGCTTGTTCTTTGGCTGGACACCAAGGATTGGGCAAACTGATCGCTCTATATGATGATAATCACATCTCTATTGATGGTTCGACTGATGTAGCATTTACCGAAGACGTTTCCAAGCGTTTCGAGTCTTATGGCTGGCACGTGCTTCACGTTGAAGACGGTAATACAGATTTAGAAGGTATCGCGAAGGCGATTGAAGAAGCGAAATCTGTCACCGATAAACCAACAATGATCAAAGTAACTACTACTATTGGTTATGGTGCGCCCAACAAACAGGGAACTGCAGGAATCCACGGTGCAAAATTAGGAACAGATGAAATCAAACTAACTCGCGAGGCACTTGGTTGGAGTTCTGGTGATTTTGAAGTACCTGACGATGCTTTAAATCACATGCGCAAAGCAGTGGAGCGTGGTGCAGATGCCGAGCAGCAGTGGAATCAGGCAATGTCTGATTACAAGTCCAAGTACCCCGAAGAAGCCGCAGAATTCGAACGCTTGTTAAGCGGCAAGCTACCCGAAGGCTGGGCAGATGTTCTACCTACCTTTACTCCTGAAGATGCTGGAATCGCCACTCGCAAATACTCTCAAGCTTGCTTGAATAAAATTGCTCCTGTAGTTACAGAACTGATTGGTGGTTCTGCCGACTTAACTCACTCTAATCTAACTGAATTAAAAGTCTCTGGCGATTTTCAAAAGGGCGCGCACGAAAATCGTAACGTTCACTTTGGCGTCAGGGAACATGGGATGGGTGCAATTTGTAATGGGATGGCACTTCATGGCTCTGGCTTGATTCCCTATGGTGCTACCTTCTTGATCTTCACCGACTACATGAGAGCCTCTATTCGTCTTTCAGCACTATCTGAAGTCGGCGTAATTTGGGTAATGACTCACGATTCCATCGGACAGGGTGAAGATGGTCCAACTCATCAGCCAATTGAAACTCTTGCTTCTTTAAGAGCTATTCCCGACTTGACGGTAATTCGCCCCGCTGATGGCAATGAAGTTTCTGGAGCCTACAAGGTCGCGATCGAACATGCTAAACAAAATAAACCTACCCTAATGGCGTTTACTCGTCAAAACGTGCCTAACCTCAAAGGGACTTCGATGGAGAAAGCGGCTAAGGGTGCTTATGTACTTTCCTGTGGCTTTGCTCCTGAAGAGCTAGATCTGATTTTGATCGGTACTGGTAGCGAACTACAGCTTTGTGCTGGTGCTGCGGAAAAACTAATTGCCGAAGGTAAAAAAGTTCGCGTAGTTTCAATGCCTTCTTGGGAACTGTTTGAGGCTCAAGACGAAGCTTATAAAGACTCTGTATTGCCTAAAGTTGCTGGCAAACGTCTTTCCGTAGAAGCTGGTACTAGCTTTGGCTGGCAGAAATACGTTGGTTTTGCAGGTGGTTCTGTAAGTATTGAACGTTTTGGTGCTTCTGCTCCTGGTGGAACATGTATGGAGAAATTTGGCTTCACAGTAGACAACGTAGTTGCTAAAGCCAAAGAAGTTATTGGCTAATCAATCAAATAGCTAAAGCATAAGCGAATAAAAAAAGCCCTGTTGGTTTGCGGGGCTTTTTTTTATGCGATCAAACCTAAAAAAATTAAGCTTTCTTAAAACTTTGAAATGTCAGTTGAATGCCCAGGAGAAAAATACCGATCGCGACTACACCAAACACTCCTGTTCCCAGGGCGACAATCCCCATAACCATAGTTCTAACTGCTGCAGTCAGATTGACTACAACAGGATTGTTTGAGGTTACTGCTTTCGTCGCATAAGTCTGTACGATAGAACTAAATAATAGATACAAGCAAAAAGAGATCGCGCCCGAAATTATCGAAGTAATAAAACAGCGTAGGGGAGTTGCATTATTAGAAGTCAATTCCGAAGGAGAGTCAGTATCGGAAACGGGTTTGCTCTGGGTGTCTTTCATAATCTACTGGGACAAATTCAGCAAAAATCAGATTGAAGATTTATAGCGATCGATGCTTGCTGGATGGCTTTGTCAAGAACGCACGACGAATTTTGGTATTCGGGTTTAAATTTTTACGGGAGACTTTGACCAGCGACCAACAGCATTTCCTACTATACTTAATTCTCCCATTAAACGATCAAACCCATCAAAAGTTAAAGATTGAGGTCCATCAGAAAGAGCCTTAGCTGGGTTGGGGTGTACTTCAATCATCAACGAATCTGTTCCTGCGGCGATCGCTGCTTTTGCCATGGGCAGAACGTGTTGGGCTACCCCCGTACCATGACTGGGGTCGATCGCAATGGGCAAATGAGTTAAAGAGCGCAGTACGGGAATCACTGCTAAATCTAGAGTATTACGGACATATTTGCGATCAAAGGTACGAATACCTCGTTCGCATAAAATTACGTTGGAGTTGCCTGCTGCCAAAATATATTCTGCTGCCATCAACCAGTCATCTATGGTTGCTGACATTCCTCGTTTTAAAAACACGGGCTTGTCCTGGGCACCTACTTTTTTAAGTAGGGGGAAATTTTGCATATTTCTCGCTCCAACTTGAACGATGTCGGCTACTTCAGCTACTTTATCGACATCGGCAGTGTCCATGACTTCGGTAATAATTCCCAAACCGCTAGCATCCCTAGCCGCTGCTAATAATTCTAAAGCGCTTTCTCCATGACCTTGGAAAGAATAGGGGGAAGTGCGAGGTTTGTATGCCCCACCTCTCAAAAAACTTGCCCCAGAAGCTTTGACTGCTTTTGCCGTCTCAATAATCATGGTTTCGTTTTCTACCGAACAAGGTCCAGAGATAACGACTACAGGATGATTTTGTCCGAAAGTCACATCGCCGCTGGGAGTTGATACAGTTACGTTACTGTGTTCGCCATTACGATATTCCAGGCTAGCTTTTTTGTAGGGCTTTTCCACTCGTAAAACACTTTCAATCCAGGGGCTAATTTCTTTTAACTGTAGCGGATCGAGAGATGCTGTCTCTCCTACCAATCCGATAACAACTTTATGTTTGCCGACAATTTTTTCAGGCGTCAGTCCCCATTCCTCTAATTCAGTTTCTATTCTCTGAATCTCTTCTGCTGGAGAACCGACTTTCATTACTACAATCATGCTTAATAGCCCCTATTTACTTGAGTAAATTACTCTATGAGTTATAGTAGTCAATTTTTCTTCAGAGTGAAACAAATGCGATCGCATTAGTCAATAAAATCTGGTTCTTGAATGAATATTTTCTATAAGGCGCGATTTAAATAGCGATCGCGCCCTTTTCAATTAGAACTAGAACTATTTCATAGATTAACAGAGAGGAAATCAAAGGCAATTAAAATCAATTTGCTCGGGGCAATCAACGATCGATTGCCTTTCAATAATTAGCCATTTGCCTTCTTTGATGCTTTCCAAGCTTCTTTTGTTCTTTCAAGATTGACTTTAAATTCGTCAAATCCCATAAGAGTACCTGCACGATCTTCGTCCCAACAAGCAGAAAAAAGACCATAGCTCAAACCCAATACACCCAAACCCAAAAAACCAAAAGAAACCGCTAAAGCTAGATAGGGAGGCAATTCTACAACTTCTTTTATCTTCAACCAATAAAAGATAAATAAAGATGACATGCCCAACACAGAAGGAATACCACAAAATACAGCCATGCGTTTTCCCATGCGTTTGCTTACTATATCGGGAATCGCGGACAGATTGGAATTCTTCCGAGAGTTTCTAGGACTGGCTTTTTTCTTCTTAATACTCTTGGCAGCAACAGGAGTTGCTTTTTTCGACTTTTCACCAGAATTACCTGGCTTAGCAGAAGAAGATTCGGTAGAGTCGTTTTTTGTCTTACCTTTTTTATTGTTGCGGGGTTCAAAAGGTAAACGACCCCGTTTAGAATCTGATGGCATGAGTTTGCTCGAATAATTAACGACGAATGCCTAAACGCGCAATCAACTTCTGATAGCGTTCGTAGTCTTCTTTTTGAATATAAGCCAAAAGACCTTTACGACGACCGATCATTTTCAGCAAGCCTCGTCGAGAAGAGTGATCTTTTTTATTAGCTTTTAAATGAGCAGTTAGCTGATTGATTCTTTCAGTCAGAACCGCAATCTGCAAATCGGCAGAACCAGTGTCTGTTTCGTGAATTTGATATTCTGCCATTAGTTCTTGCTTTCGCTTTTGAGTCAGAGTCATATTGTTTTTGTCTGGATTATTTCCGATATATATTTTATCTGCAAACTATTATATTACCATCGATTTTTTAACCGAGTGGATTGGATATACGCATCTTTTATAAGGCGACGGTATTTACTGTTAAATTAACTATAAGTAGGTGCGTGGCGAAGACAAAACTTCAGGGGAATGAGATAGTAAAAATAGACTCATATCTTTTACTTTAGAAAATCGATCTTAATCTCGCCTAATGTTTACATAGTAAAAATATGACAAACTCCGACACCGATATCGCCTAGATTAGGTACAAACTTTCGTACGATACTAGATAACGGTAAAACTATGGCAGTAGCATAATATTTACTGTTCTGTCGGAATATTTGAGTATTAGATGTTGGAAAATCGCGAAGAAATAGAGTGGCTAAAAGTCGGAACAATTACCTCGCCTCAAGGTTTGAAGGGAGAACTAAGAGTATATCCAGACTCTGATTTTCCCGAACGATTTACCAAAGCTGGTAAAAGATGGTTGCAACACCCCGATAATTTTGAGGTTCGCGAAGTAACCTTAAAAGGTGGAAGGTACATTGCAGGAAAAAACCTTTACGTAATTAAATTAGAGGGAATCGACAGTCGCGAAAGTGCAGAAGAGTTAAGAAACTACCAGCTTTTAGTAGATAAAAGCGATCGCCCCAAACTCAGTAAAGATGAATATCATGTATCGGACTTAGTTGGTTTAGAAGCTTTTCATCAAGAGACGGGAGAAAAAATTGGTGTAGTGGTAGATTTGTATTCAGCGGGAAACGATCTTCTGGAAATTAGGCTGCACAAACAACCAGAAGCTGAGGCTGAAAAGGTCAAAGATTTATCTAAAATCAGTCGTCGCAGTCGTCGCAAAAAAAACAAGTCTAAATCTAAAAAAAGTCTCACTATATTTGTTCCTTTTGTTAGGGAAATAGTTCCAGTGGTAGATCTTTCCCAGCAGAAAATTATCATCTCACCTCCAGATGGTTTGATCGATATTCACCACACTAATGCTGATGATTTAGAACAGTAATTATCTAGCAAACTTCTCGGCTAAATCATTTACATATCGAGGTCTAAATTAAAAATATAAGATCCTAGCTGAAGTTTATCCGACCAAAGTTCGTATTCTATCCTGACATGCCTGGGATAAATATCTTGTTCTACCTTAAGATATTTGGTGAAATTACGAAATCTCATGGATTTACTCGACTCGTTAGAATTTGTGTTCCAACAATATCGACTGATACCGTATATTCCTTTTTCCCAAAAATGACGGTAACTCAGCCTGCTGTTACTTTGCATCGTTAGGGCTATACGATAGGGACTAATTTCTAGCCAGAATAGTCCGCGATCGCACTGTTTCAAATCGCGATCAAGAGATTTTGATTGCGGTAGGTTTTGCCGATCTAGCAGCAAATGAAATATTTCGCAGTCTTTTTGATAGAGCGTTGCATTTGTCTCAATTCCATTCCAAACAGGCAAATCAGTAGAAATAAAAGAAAGACAAACTTTTTGATGGCGTTTAATAAGCATGAGGAGATCGAGCTTACGTTTTCTCTAGAATATCTTCTCACTTAGTCAGATGAATAGCGTAAAATTTTTTTCAAAAATAACTTGCCAATTGTTATTTCTTTCGCTACTATTACATATGGCTAGTGAATCAATCCTCAGTAGCTCAGTGGCAGAGCGGTCGACTGTTAATCGATTGGTCGTAGGTTCAAATCCTACCTGGGGAGTTTAACTTAAGTTTATTCGAGTAATTTGTAAGCTCAGTTATAAGTATTCTAATCAATCTTCAATTAGCCTGATGTAAACATTGAAGTTGGTAGATTACTGCCCGACTCGTGAAAAGTTAAAGTCGCGCTTCATCTGGGCATCTAAAAAAGTGTGATGCGCGGTTGGCGTATCTTGAAACCCAAGAAACAATTAGAACAATTGATTGATTGGTTGGGGAAAGTTCAGAAAGCTTTACCAGAGTTAAAATTGGTATAAATCGGCATTGCGATCGTCAGAATATGCAGTTAAAAGAACTTTATCATCAAGATTTAAATCTTTGGCGACAAGAGATTATAAACGCAATTCAAAATCAGCAGTTAGAAAATATGGATTGGGATAATCTAATTGATGAGATCAATGATATTACAGCCAGCGAGAGACGTGCTTTGCGCAGTTACACCAAAAGACTGATCGAGCATATTCTCAAGCTCAAGTATTGGGAAAGCGAACGGGAATACAATCGCCGTGGTTGGGAGAAGGAAGTAGTTAATTTCCGTGAGGAGATTAAAAGTATTCTCAAGGAATCTCCTAGTTTGAATACTTATTTAGAACAAAATTATCTTGACTGGTATGCAAAGTCAGTCAAAGCGATGAAGCGCGAATTTGCTATTCCTGATGATAATTTAGTCGATTTAGAAGTAATTATGACTGATGAATATTTTGGGTAGGCATAAATCCTGTTTCGTTTACGCCTTAAAGAAAGTTGTGGTTCGAGGCTTTGGTATTTTTAAATCCAATAACAATTAAATGATCTGATTGACTACCTGTAGGATTACCAAAGTTAGAATTAGTTTATGGGCTCAAATACAAGCGATGAAAACACTATATAAATGGTCGGTTGAAGACTACCATCAAATAATCGAATCGGGAATTTTAGAAGGTAAATCTGTTGAACTTTTAGAAGGCGAAATTATTACTGTGAGTCCAGAAAAACCTCTCCATAGTTCGAGAATTGATAGCGTAGCCGATTATTTAAGAAGCGTTCTACAAGGAAAAGCAAAAGTTAGAGAAGCACACCCGATAACTCTAGACAATTCCGAACCCGAACCAGATATCGCTATAGTAAAGTTTGACTTGAACAATTACGCTGTCCATCATCCCTATCCTCAAAATATCTATTGGTTAATAGAAATTTCTAACAGCACTTTAGCTAAGGATCTAGAAGAAAAATCTGTTACTTATGCACGTAACGGCATTATTGAATACTGGGTAATTGATTTACCTCATAACAAGCTATGGGTGTTTACCCATCCCAAGCAGAATGGTTATGCAAATAGGCAAGAATTAGTCACAGGTAATATTCGTCCTGTTGCCTTCTCTAATGTAAATATTGAAGTTAGTCGATTATTATTCGACTCATGAAAATATAAAGTCGCGTTTCGTAATATGCGTCGAAAAAAGTTTGTAATGCGAGGTTCGGGTGTCTTGAAACCTAAAAAGCGATTAGAATAATTGATTGATTGGTTGGTGACAATTCAGAAAGCTTTACCAGAATTAGAGTTGATTTGATTTCTCGCGCAGAGGCGCAAAGGCGCGAAGAGTTTTATTGCTGAGTATAGTAAGTCAATTGATGAAAGAGTTAGAGAAAATAGAACTTCAATTATCAGACAAAGATCCAGAAGTAAGAATTAACGCTCTTTTTGATGCTTATGAGTATGGCGAAGCGGGAATAAAGTTGGTTGCTCAAGCACTAGAAGATAAAACCAGAAAAGTTCGTCAATCAGCTTTTGTACTGTTAGGAGAAAGCGAAACAGAAATTGCTAAACAAGCATTGTGGAATTATTTACCATTTTTTAAAATGCAATGCTTACATACTATTACAAAATTTAAGTTTAGTTCTTTTGATACTGAAGGCTTCGATCCAGATTATTTTGCGATCGCAGATTATGATAATACTTTAGTTGTTTACTGGGATATAACTTATAAAGCTTCTGGTGTTGCTGTCTGGAATGTCGAGTTTTGATTTACGCTACAGCTAACTATGAAATTGTGGTGCGAGATTTAGTCAAAGAACAAGAATTATGCAGATTAAGAGGGCATAATGCACCTATTGCTTACCTTACTCTCAGCGAAGATTATGAGTTTATCGGTAGCTACAGTACCGATAGACAAATTAAGGTTTGGGGAATCCCCGATCGCATTGTGAAGTAGACTAGCTAATGTCCGCGATACGGAGATTGTGGCTAATTGAGGTAAAGCGAGCGCTTTTTTGGTAAGTCAGGCGATCGCATTCTCCAGTTTTTCTACCACACGAAGATTTCAGTACAATATGACTATTCTAAAAATACTATCTTCAGCAATGAATAGTCATCGTATTAAAACTGCCATAACTGAAAACGGAAAACTGTCTTTGCAAAATCTTCCTTTCAAAAAAGGTGACGAGGTAGAAATCATTATTAGGCAACAAAACACAGAAGAAATAAATTTTGAGGATTCCTCATTACAGGGTACGGTACTGCGTTATGAAGATCCTTTTGATCCTGTAACTTCTCCTGAAGAATGGAATGCAAATAATTAGCCAGAATGATTGTTCTCGATACTCATATTTGGATTTGGTGGGTTAGCAACAGTTCCAGATTATCCCGAAATCATCAAAAATACATTCGACAATATTCTTCGCAAGGATTGGGAATTAGTATCATTTCGTGTTGGGAAGTAGCTAAACTAGTTGAGAAAAATAGACTCGATTTATCCATAGATGTCGATCGCTGGTTAGAAAAAGCTACAAATTATCCCTATGTAAGAGTATTAAACTTAAATGTACCCATAATTGTTCAATCGACCCAGCTAGAGGGATTTCATAACGATCCTGCTGATCAGATTATTGTTGCTACAGCAAAGGTATATAATTGCCCTCTACTGACTGCTGATAGTAAAATTCTCAATTATTCCCATGTGATTACTCTTAGTTAATGGCAAGATAGGCGATCGCTTTTTTGGTAAGTCAGGCGATCGCATTAACCTAAAATTATCAAAAATGTATTCGACAATATTCTTGGCAAGAATTGAGAATATCATTTCGTGTTGGCGAGTTTGGCTCTTAATTCTGACTTAATTCGATTTAAA
>JBCDCO010000105.1:0-17506 GCA_039181635.1 Cyanobacteria bacterium P01_G01_bin.19
CAATATTTGGCAGGGGATATAGATTTGGATGAAGCAATTTCTTCAACCATTACTCATACTCGTCAATTTGCTAAAAGACAGCGTACCTGGTTCAGAAAAAATAGGCAAATTAACTGGTTTGATAATACTAGTCAGGATTTAGTAGAGCAAGTTTGGCATGGAATACAGCAATTTCTCGCTTGCAATGGATAACAATTAAATTCCCAGCATTATGGATGTTATGGAAAACTTCAATTAATTAAAAGCGACAAGAAAAATTTTAGTTGCTGCTTTTGAATCTATGATTGCTTATTTAATTGAGATCTTTTTTTTAGGTAAGAAACCATTCCAAATCCTGCAATAGTCAAAAGCCCTAAACTTGGAGAAAAATCAAAAGGTACTTCCTCCCGAAAGCTAATATCGTCTAAAGCGAACTCATCTCTGTGACCCGAACCACCAACATCTTCACCCGACCAACGTAGATAAAAGTCACTATTACTAGCAATATTAACCCCAGATAAAGTTGTGCTACGTGAATTTTCTACCCAAGCTGGCGCAGCAGCTTCGCCAGCAGTTGAAGTTACATTTAAGCTGGAAATAGATGTATAAGTTGAATTGTCACCAGAATAAGAAAAATTAAACGAGTTACTTCTATTTTCATCATTGAAAATATAAACTGAATAAGAAATATCTAAATCGTTAATAGTATTTCCAGTATCGTTAGTCAATTTAAGAGTAAACGTGCCAGGATTAAAATCACCCGCTGTAGGTTGTATTCCTAATGCTCGATTGCCTTCGCCAACATCAAAGCTATATATGCCTCCTGTATTTTCTCCTCCGCTACTAATACCTCTCGCAAAATCATTGGTATTCTTATCTACGTCACCAAAAGCCACATCGCCATCACTTAAACCAGTTACAGCCCAATCATCATTGTCTAATTGACCAGATGAAGGTGCAGAGCTAAATCCATCTCCTGTGAAATCGCTAAAATCAATAGTTTCTAAAGTAATATTAAATGCCAAAGCCTTATTCGATAAAACAATATTACTAACTACAATCAACAGTAGCTGAATTGTCATATAGAGCGGCTTTTTAAATTGAAATGGCATAATTTTTTTGCTCCGTAAATATCTAGGCAAATATTGAGATTTCAGCGAAGAAGTAAATCTACAATCTACACTTGATAATCATCAATAATTTACTTTAAACAGATAGTTGAAATCCTCAGTAATACTACCGCAAAGAATAATATGTATTCCAAATTACATCGGTATTCATCTAGCACAAGTTAGTTTCGATCTATTTGACTAATCATAATTATTGAGCACTAAATTGTTGCGATGGATTGCCGTATCTGTACCGTCGTAACCTAAAATTTTGGCAATTTCACTCGAGCGATATCCTTTAATTCGTTCCACTTCACTGCTGTTATAGTTAACTAACCCTCTACCCAATTCTTTGCCAGTTTCATCACAGAGCTTTACGGCGTCTGAAATCGAAAATTCTCCTTCTACAGAGATAATTCCTGCTGGTAGTAACGATTTACCTTGCTGAGTTACTGCTTTTACCGCTCCTGCATCTAGATACAGTGTTCCAGCGGGAACTAAACCATAAGTAATCCAACGTTTACGAGCGTTATCGCTTTTTGGTTGAGGTTCAAATTGCGTTCCTAGATCTTTACCATCGAGTATTTTGAGTATATTTTGTGGTTTTTTTCCTTGAGCGATAACCGTTCTAACCCCAGTGCTGGTGGCAATACGAGCAGCAGCAAGTTTGGTTGCCATGCCTCCCGTACCCCACTGCGATCCGCTAGAGCCCGCATCTACTTGCAATTGGTCGAACTCTTCACTGCTAACTAATTTGATAGGTCTAGCATCGGGTACAGTTTTGGGGTCGGCAGAATACATTCGATCTACGTCCGTTAACAGAAACAGCCAATCCGCTTCAACCAAACTGGCTACCAAAGCTGATAGAGTATCGTTATCCCCAAACTTTAATTCATCGACTGCGATCGTATCATTTTCATTAACAATGGGAATTACGCCCAGATCTAGTAATTCTTGAAAAGTGTTGGAAGCGTTAACATAAGTATTGCGATCAACTAATTCGCGTCGAGTCAAAAGAATTTGGGCGATCGCCTGTTGTAAACTACTAAACATATCGTCATAAATGCGCATCAAGCGTCCCTGACCAACTGCAGCTACAGCTTGCTTCAATGCCATTTTACGAGGTCTTTCTGGTAAATTTAGTCTGGCGCAACCAACTCCCACTGCGCCAGAAGAAACTAGTACTACGCGGTGTCCCTGAGAACGTAAACAAGATAGGGTTTCGACTAGGGATGCAATAGTGGTGATCGCAATTTGTCCTGTTGGCAAAGTTAGACTAGAAGTACCTATTTTAACGACTATAGTTTGAGACTTATTCCCCCGCACTTCATATCACTCCTGTGAAAAAAAATAATCGTAAAATGTTTTTATCGCATTGAATTTATGCTTTTTATACATCGTTAATGCAATTTGTGAATTATGCTACCAATATAAGCAAACAATAAAAAGATAATAAAGATACGAGTGTGAGATTAGCGATCGCGTGACTTATATTAAACCAGAAGCAGCATCAAATCAATATCTAGATCCAGTTGAAGCTATCCTACATCTGGGAGCAAACGCAGCCAAGGAAGAAAATTGGCTGTCGGTTTATAATTATCTTCAACAATTGCCTCAAACCAAAAGCCGAAAAAAGCAGAAAAGATTTGTCATTAATAAAGAACAGTGGCAAATGACATTTGACATAGCATTAAAAATGCTAATCGAAGCAGATTTTCAGCATAAATGGTCGATTGTTAAATTGTTTCCTTTGTTGGGAGAAGATATCATCCCCAACCTCAGCAGTTTGGTTAAGGATGATAAAACTGAAGCTGACGTGCGCTGGTTTATATGTCAGATATTAGGCAACTTTAATTGCGTAGCGGTGATCATAACTTTGGTAGAGTTGATCGACTCTGCAGACGACCGAGAACTAGTCGCCATTGCGGGCAAAACTCTAACTAAAATTGGTGATGGTGCGGTAGATGCACTAGAAAATCTTTTGGCAAAACCGCAACATCGAGTTCTTGCAGTACAGTCCTTATACTATATTCGCACAGCTAAAACTATCGAACCTCTATTAAAAGTAGCGATCGCCCCTGAGCCAGAATTAAGAGCGATCGCGATTCAAGCTTTGGGGAGTTTTCACGATTCTCGCATTCCTCCTGTACTAATCAAAGCTTTAGAAGATCAGGCTAGCAATGTCCGCAAAGAAGCAGCGACTGCTTTGGGGTTTCGTCCCGATCTGCGGGAAGAGTTAGGTTTGATCGATTGCTTGCGCCCTTTATTGCACGATTTCAATTTGGAAGTATGTTGTCAAAGTGCGATCGCCCTGTGCAGAATGAAGCACGAAACCGCAGCAATTGCAATGTTTGAAGTGTTGCAAGCAGAGACTACTCCTATTAGCCTAAAGTTAGACTTAATCAAGGCTCTTAGTTGGAGTGAGATTAGCCCTGCAATTGAGTATTTGGGGAAAGCATTGGTCGAATCTACAGGAGTAGTCACTCAAGAAATTATTACCGTATTGGGCAGAACAGCTATAGACGAACTGAAATTGCTAGCTGCTGAAGTTTTGGTTGATTTTTGGCAAAGTCAAAACCAGCGGTTGGAATTGGCTCAACATCGGCAAGCTTTAGCCTCATCTTTGGGAGAATTACGTTGTGGATGTGGTCGAGAAACTTTGGAACAGCTTGCCCTAGATAGCGACTCCAAAGTAAAGCTTTATGCAGCATCTGCCCTCAGAAAAATTGATGCTGGCTGTTAAAATCGACTGAGAGGCGATCGCTTTATTTGTTTGTTTAACAATCAGCTAGTAGACGTGGGCTTAAATAGAGTTACAATTTGCACATCTTTAAAACCGTACATTTAAATACTTCTGACTACTGACTACATGCGGCGAACTATGCGCCTTTGTGACTGCATGCGGGCAAGCCCTTTGCGACTCCTGACTCCTGACTACATGCGAGAAAGGCTTTAGCCGCATCTAGTACCCCTTTGTGACTTCCGCCCTAAAGGATTAGTTGCGGCGAACTAAACGCCTTACTTTCGGTCTCGAAGCGGCACTAGTTATAGTGCTTGTTTTGTTCTTGCTGAATTTGTTGTTGCATCGCGACTGCTTTTTGATGAGCCTTTTCTCCTTCTACACCTTCCATGCGAACGTCTAGCTCTACCAAAGCTGCTTTGCGTCCGTATACGATCAAAGTATCCTCTGGATAAATGCAGGTTTCTCCGTAGGGTGCGCCAATATAAATGCGATCGCGTCTTTCAATGCCTAAAATGGCAATACCCTCGTCTGCCAATCGCAACTCTTTTAACTTCTTGTTTGCCAACCAGTTGCCCTCATCTACTTCTATTTCTGTTACCTGATATTTTCCTTTGAGATGTAGCAAACGAGCATAGTCTTGTAGATCTAAATCCGTCCAACGGCGTAAAGCTCGTCTCACTAGGCGGGTTAAAATTCGATTAAACGCGCGGTTAGTAGCCACGAACCACAATATTCCAATCCCAATAAAGAGATAAAGCAAGCGAGATAAACTATCTCCAGGGGAAGAAGTAGAAACAAAAGTCAGCACCAAGGAAGAAATTACGGTGATGAAACCCGCGTTACCTAGAAACATCAACCACATGATGATGCGTCGCCGTAATGGATGTTTAACTATTGCCTCAGATTCTGCGGTGGCAAATCCCGTACCTGTAAAAGCCGAACGTGCTTGAAATCTAGCTGATGTTCGCGATAAACCAGTTAGAGTTAATGCTTCTGTAGCAATACGAGTAACGAGTAGAGAGAGCGCGATCGCAATAAAAACTGAAATTAAAGCAGGCATATAAATTAATCGTAATTGAGATGTCTCTCAAAATGCGATCGCATTTTTTAAATAACGAGGTTGCGTACTACATAGTATAAAAGGTCTGACAAAGATTAATCAATCTATCTACTCGTATCTAAAGCATGCGATCGATTAAGGGTAGAAAAACCCAGAGGAAATGAAATTGTTTACTTCTCAGATGGTTAATATAAATGAGATAATCCCAATTTAAAACCACTATGCCAATTTTTGCTTTATTGTCGTTTAAGCCAATTAACGACCCTGTGGCGGTCTTTTTGCTGATTTTGGCAATTATGCTGGTTGCTCCCCTTGTATTCGAAAAATTAAACCTTCCTGGTATTGTAGGCTTGATTTTAGCTGGCGTTATTGTTGGTCCTGAAGGGCTGGGATTACTCGAGAGAGATGAGAATATTATTCTCCTGGGTACGGTAGGCTTGCTGTTTCTCATGTTTATGGCGGGGTTAGAAACTAGCCTGGATGATTTTAAAGAGAATGGCGATAAGGCGATTGTCTTTGGTTTGGCTACTTTTATCGCTCCGATGATTTTGGGGACGGCGGCAATGATGGCTTTGGGATACGGCTTTTTAGCAGCGGTGTTGGTGGCTTCTTGTTTTGCTTCCCATACCTTATTAGCGTTGCCTGTGTTGAACAAGCTGGATATCATGCGCGTACCAGCGGTAAATATTACTCTAGGCGCGACTCTGATTACTAATGTTGTCGCGCTGCTAGTTTTGGCAGTGGTAGTCAAAGCTAATGATGGGGATTTGACTATCGGTTTTTGGCTATTTTTAATTCCTGCTTTAACCATCTATACCTTAGCTACTTTATGGGGTGTGCCAATAATTGGACGCTGGTTTTTTCGCAAGTTCGGACACGACGAGAGTGCAGAGTTTATTTTTGTCTTAGCAACTTTGTTTATCATTTCTTATGTTGCTAGCTTAATTGAGATCGAGCCAATTATTGGCGCGTTTCTGGCAGGAATTGCTTTAACTCCTTTGATTCCACAATTAAGCCCCTTAATGAATCGAATTCAGTTTATTGGCAACACCCTTTTTGTGCCATTTTTTCTAATTTCGGTGGGAATGCTGATCGATCCTCTAATCCTAATTCGCGAACCAAAATCATTGCTGATCGCTGCGGTAATGATTTTGGCTGAATTAGTCAGCAAATTTGTGGCTGCGTGGGTTACGGGAAAATGGTTGGGTTACAAATTCCCTAGCGTTATGGTAATGTTTGGCTTGACGATCGCTCAAGCTGCATCTACTTTGGCTGCTGCAACCGTAGCTTACGAAATCGAACTGATAGATCGCACTACCGTCAATGGGATAGTGGCTTTGATTTTATTTACCTGTATTGTTTCTCCTCTAATCACCGAAAAGTGGGGCGTAGGCATCAATTCATCCGCCACGGGTAAAAGCGATTTGCCCGATACGGCTTGTTTGTTGGCACAAAGAGTATTAGTACCCGTCGCTAACCCCAGTAATGAAAACAACCTCTTAAATTTAGCGTTGATTCTTTCTAAAGCTGTAGATGGAACCTTACTACCTCTCCATGTATTGTGCGATCGCCTGCAACCAGTCAACTCAGAAGCGATTAACCAGCAAACAAAGCTGTTAGCTGCAGCCGAAGAGATTGCCCATAGTGCTAATGCAGAAGTCGAGACTATTGGTAAAGTGGATGATGCGGTCGATCGCGGTATTGTCAGAGCCGCAGTAGAACGTAATGCTAGTTTAATTATCTGTGGATGGAAAGGCTTTTCTACCTATCAAGAAAATTTATTTGGCGGTGTAATTGATAACGTTGCCGCCAAAGCGATAATTCCTGTTTTGATTGCCAGGTTTACCCAACCTATTGCTAATACCGCGCGTATTTTTTTGGCAATAACTAAAAAACAAGCTTTATCTCCCGAATTTGACTCCACTCTCGATATGGCAAAAGTTTTGGCAAGTGAGTTAAAAGCCAGTTTGCAAGTATCGATCGTACTCAGTAAAAAGCAGCAAGAACTGTCTGCCGTTAAGATAGGCGAACTCGGTCAAGATGTTTTTATCGCCCAGTTACAGGGCAATTTTGTCAGAGAAGTATGTGGCAAGATTCACCGCAACGATCTGGTGATTTTGGCTACTAATACATCCAATCAAAGAACTAATAGTAAATCCGCTGTTGGTAAATTAGCAGAATCGGTGGCGCGATCGCAATCTACTACCTCTGTTTTGGTAATTCACTTTCCTAACAGACATTAGTTTTGGCAAAATTAGTTGCCAAAACTTGGTAATACTAAATCCAATCCTCATCATCCTTATTTAAATCGATATTAGAGTCTTGGGCAATGTTTTGACTCTTCTCATTATTGTTGACAGAGTTGCTAACTGCTTCATCATGGCGATCGCTAACATCGCGATACTTATAAGAATAAGTTGAACCCGAACGTTCGACAGTTTCTGGTTTTTGAGGTGCTTCGTAACTACTAGCCATATATTTATCCTGAGAACTAGAGTCATCAACTTTGCTAGAAGAGCCAGAGTATCTATCCGATTGGCTATCTCTTCTCGACCATTTATCTTTATCTTCTTCAAAATCAGAATAATTAGAGCGCTTTCGACCTTTTCTTCCATAAGCATAACGGTTTAATACTTGGCTTAAAAGGCTGGTAACAATTCCCCCGACAGCAAACAATGTCATCCAAATTGCCAAAGGTAATTCTTGAGTTTGATAAAGACAGGTTTGGTTGACTTGAGGGCAGAGTAATTTGAGTGCCAAAGGTTCTCTATTTTGCACAAACACAATACCTAACACAATGACGATTAACGCCAATAAAATTAGTTTTAGGCGGCTCATAATTTTTATTCCCGTTGAGATAATGATTCAGATAGCAACTGAACATTCAAATAAATTCTGTTGTTATTTTACTTTGTAGTTTGATTATGACCATAAATCTTGGTTCTGATCTCCTCTAATTGAGCTTCTTAATTATAGAAATAATTAATTTTTTACCGACCAATAACTGATAGATTGTTGGGTAATGTCAATAGTTTTTATCTAAGATATCCCATTCAATGATAAACATGCTGAAACCCAACGCCAAACCAGCTCTACTAGTGTTAGCCGACGGAACTACCTATCATGGTTGGTCTTTTGGCGCTGAAGGAACTTCTGTGGGAGAAGTCGTATTCAATACGGGAATGACAGGATATCAAGAGGTGTTGACAGATCCTAGTTATTCAGGTCAGATAATTACTTTTACTTATCCAGAGTTGGGCAATACTGGAGTCAATCTAGCTGATGAAGAATCTAGCACTGTTCAAGCCAAGGCTGTAATAGCTCGCAACATCACTTACAGACCAAGCAACTGGCGCTCTACTCAATCTTTACCAGAATATCTTAAAGAACGAAATATTCCAGGAATCTACGGTCTCGATACTCGTTCTCTGACTAGAAAATTGCGAGATTTTGGCGCAATCAATGGGGGAGTTTCTACAGAAATTCTTGATCCAGAACGCCTACTAAATATAGTCAAGCAAGCACCAGATATGACTGGACTAAATCTAGTCAAGGAAGTAACTACCGATAAAACTTACCAGTGGTCGGAAGAGACGGAGACGGAATGGGAATTTGCCCAAAGCAATACTGAAGCAGATGCAGACAATGCTTTGACAGTTGTGGCAATTGACTTTGGGGTCAAGCGCAATATTTTGCGTCGTTTGGCTAGCTATGGATGCAAAGTAATTGTTGTCCCTGCCAATACTTCCAGCGAAGAAATACTAGCTCATAATCCAGATGGTATCTTTCTTTCCAATGGACCAGGAGATCCTGCTGCCGTGACCGAAGGAATTGCTACTACTAAGGCTTTACTCAAGGCAGAAAAACCAACATTTGGCATCTGTATGGGTCATCAAATTTTAGGCTTGTCTCTGGGGGCTGAGACTTTTAAGCTCAAATTTGGACATCGTGGTCTCAATCAACCTGCAGGTTTGAAGCAGAGACAAATAGAAATCACCAGTCAAAATCATGGATTTGCGATCGCTGAAGACTCTCTAGATGCAGATGTAGAAATTACCCATCTCAATCTCAACGATCGCACGGTAGCGGGTCTGCGTCATAAAAAGCTTCCTTTCTTCTCCGTACAATATCACCCCGAAGCAAGTCCTGGACCTCATGATGCTGACTATTTATTTGCTAATTTTGTTCGGTTGATGCAAGAGGCAAAAAATTAGCAATTAGTAGGAAATTCTGAAAATAGGTCACTGGCGAATACTGTAATAGCTATGGGTAAGAAAAAAAACGGCAATAAAGCCAGAAAAAAAGCTACGGAAACTAACAAAACAGATCGCCTGAGCAAAAAAGTATATGAAAAAGAGCTAGCAAAATTACAAATAGAGCTAGTTAAACTGCAAAGATGGGTGCAATATAAAGGTTTGAAGATTGTAGTCATCTTTGAGGGTAGAGATGCTGCAGGTAAAGGGGGTGCGATCAAGCGCATCAGCGAATGTTTGAATCCTCGCGTGTGTAAAGTTGTAGCCTTGGGTACGCCAAGCGATCGCGAAAAAACTCAGTGGTATTTTCAACGCTATGTTGCTCATCTTCCCGCAGCAGGAGAAATGGTCTTATTTGATCGCAGTTGGTACAATCGTGCGGGGGTCGAAAAAGTCATGGGTTTTTGTACCTATGATGAATACAATGAGTTCATGCGTTCTTGCCCTGAATTTGAAGTAATGATTCAGCGATCTGGCATTATTTTGTTGAAATACTGGTTTTCGGTTAGCGATAAAGAACAGGAAAGACGTTTTCAGGATCGAATCAATAACCCGACTAAAAGATGGAAGATCAGTCCGATGGATTTAAAGGCTAGAGAAAAATGGGTTGAATATTCCCGAGCGAAAGATGACATGTTCGCTGCTACAGATGTCCCTGAGTCTCCCTGGAATGTAGTTGAAGCAGACGATAAAAAGCGGGCGAGGTTGAACTTTATCAGTCATTTACTCAATAACATACCTTATGAGGAATTGCCGCCTAAGAAAATTGAACTTCCTCCTCGTCAAAGAGAAATCGAATACGAACGTCCGCCAATGGAAACGCAAAACTTTGTTCCTGCAAAATATTAAGCAGCTGATTTTTTTGAGGTGGCTGGCATACAGCACAACTTTATTAAGCGTAAAGTAAATAAGATCTTAAGTTGCCTGGGAAGCATGAGTCATAATCAATTCTGCTAACTCAGAAAATCCTTCCCCTTCTGATTTGGTAGTTATGTAGGCAGGTAAATATCTAAGGCGATCGCTATATTTAGCGACATTGGCTACTCCAACAGACAGAGGAAATTGCTTGGGGTCAAACATCGATTCGTCATTAGGACTATCTCCTATGGTAAAAAATTCATGGGGTTTTAGACTCGAAAAATATTGCGAAATTATTTGATTCAAACCAAACGCCTTATCTTGATAATCTGGTTTGATGTGACATTGAATGCTGCTATGGGTAAAGCCATAACCTTCAGACTGACAAATACTCTCAATTTTCTCTAATTCTTGCCAACTTAGACCTTCAACTTCAAAAGTCCAGTCGGTCAAACGGAAACGATTATCTTCAGACTCGATGAGGTGAGGAAAATTGCTTTTAAGCAAACCGAATACTTTACTTAGATTTTGTCGATGTTCTTTTATATTCATTTCCGCCATAAACTGAGGTTGAATATTATCTTGCCAATAAAGTAGTCCGCCATTTTCTGCCATTACTCCCTCCACAGGTAAGTATGTCGCGATCGCCTGAACCCATCCTGCAGATCTACCAGTAGTAATCAAAACTTTGATTCCTGCTGCAGCTAGCTTATCCAAAGTCTCAAATAAACTAGCATCAAATATTTCTGCGTTGGTCAAAGTACCATCCATATCTGTTGCAATCAGTTTGATATCGCTCCAATTGCGGTCTACAATTGGCTTCAATCTTGCTAGATTCATAGTTTATTGCACTTCCTTGTTCGTTATTCTTCAATCATTTTTACTTGAAATACTTCGGCAAAAGCTCGAACGAGATCGACTCTGACCTGTTCTACTGTGATATCGGTAACAAATTCTGCCAGACTTCCTACGGACTTGTGCGCGATACCGCAGGGAACAATCTGTTTAAATCCACTCAGATCGGGACAAACATTTAAAGCAAAACCGTGCATCGTAATCCAGCGTTTTACCTTAATACCAATGGCAGCTATTTTTTTATCGTTCAACCACACTCCCGTCAAGCCTGGAATACGGTAGGCTTTCAAATTATAGTTGCTGACGGTCTTGATAATAACTTCTTCTAGCTGTCTGAGATACCAGTGCAAATCTTGTTGATAGTAGCGGAGATTGAGAATGGGATAACCTACTAACTGATTGGGGCAATGATAGGTTACTTCTCCCCCTCTTTCAATATAATGAATTTCAAAATTACTGATATTGGGGTCAAATTTCAGAAAGTCAAGATTTGAGCCAGTTCCCAAAGTGTATACTGGAGGATGTTCTAATAAGATTAAAACGTCGTTTAGATCGGGATTGTTAATTCTTTCTGCTACTAGCGATCGCTGATGTTTCCAGGCTGTATTATATTTAACCAAGTGTTGATTATCTAATATACATTGTCTTTCCTTTTCTACCATATTGCTATTATATTTAAACAAATATTAATCAATGTAACAGAACATAAAAACAATTGGTATTTTTAATGTTTTGCAAGATACCAAGTGTTAGTCTATTAACTATAAAGCTATATGAAAAACAGCATTTTTAGTGAAGAATTGCAAGCACCAAAAAACTGCAAATTATTCTAGAACAGATAATGCCTGAATTAGTAGATTTCAAATCAGAGAAAAAATACAAGCCTAAGCCTATATAGGCAATATTTTGACCAATAGCCTGAGGTATTTCAACACGCTAGCTATTTATTGTTTAACCTTAGCAATACATCATTTCATATTAGATGTATGTAATAAACAAAATAGCAAAAAGCCTGGAATCAAAATATAAACTTTTAGATTAAGAGATGCGATCGCAACTATAAAATTTGTGATTATATTTTTACTTTCTTAAACTAAAAATCTTGTATATCTTACTACTATTTAGTAAGAATGATTTATCTACTATATTATTAGCTTTGCAACTGTATATACGGAGTAGCAAATATGAAGCTTTTGATCCAAGGAAATAACATTGCAGTGACAGAATCAATCCATGATTATGTCGAACAGAAATTAGAAAAAGCGGTCAAACATTTTCAGAATATAACCAGCAAAGTAGATGTTCATTTATCTGTAGCTCGCAATTCTCGGATCGAAAGAAAACATAAGGCAGAAGTTACAGTCTTTGCAAATGGTACAGTAATTCGCGCTCAAGAAGGAAGTGAAAATCTTTATGCCAGCATTGATATGGTTGCAGATAAGATTGCCCGCCAACTGCGCAAATATAAAGAAAAGCATCTAGCTAAAAATGCTCACGCTCATGTAAGACCAGATGACATTATTGAAGATGATGCGGTTCTAGAGCTAGAAGCCGACAGATTAGACAGCGATCGCACTCCTGAATTGCCAGCGAAGGTAGTCAGAAGCAAATATTTTGCTATGCCACCAATGACTGTAGAGGAAGCGTTAAATCAGCTTCAGCTAGTCGATCACGACTTTTATATGTTCCACAATAAAAATACTGGAGAAATTAACGTCATCTACAGCCGCAATCATGGTGGTTATGGTGTAATTCAACCGCGCGAGGATAGCAATGCTCGTCAAGGTGATTACCCACACTAAGAATTGGTAAAAATAAAGGGTATAAATCTATAACTGGCAAACTGTGTTTTTTTAGTTCGATTTATCCTTGCTGATTAAAATAAGGCTTGATGTGAAAAAGCGGTCGAAATCTTAGGTGACTTTGATTTCGACCGCTTTTTGGTTTTATGATGGTCTTTCTAATCCAGATTCATAATGCTTTCTTCCGCTTCGTCTGACTCGACAGCAAAATAAGGAGATTGAACGACAAAGGGAAATCCAGCACCAGACAAACCTTGCTTAATGCGATCGCTAGTTCCTTCAAATACAACAAATAAAGGATTGATTTCTTCTGCTGCTTCGCTAAACATATGCTGTTCGTTGGCAGGCATTAACCACTCATAATCTCGATCTAGATAAACCTGGGTTTGACGCCAACGATTAATCAGATCGGAAAAATCTTCTTCGGGACGGTGAATAAAGACAATAATCTCTGCGCCCATTTTGATTTGCCATTCAGGGTCACACATTAAAATGCCCAAGTCACAGGGAATGGCGGTAGCAATACGAGTAGTTTTAGTCTGAAGAGGGTTGTTAAGATCTAAATCTGGACGACGAATACGTACCACAGGCAAAGGAATGGTAATCAAACTTTGCTCTGGACGACGAATACTGGGTAGAGTTTCGAGGTAAGGACGATGTTGCTTGAGTAAAGCGATCGCCCCTTTACGAGTACTATATTCAGCTAAAGAAATTTCATAATCAGACTGTTTGATAGCCATGCGATCGTTCCTCAGTATTATGCCAGTTGATCGAAAATAGAGAACATGGGTAAATACATCGAAAGCAAAATTGTACCCACCATAAAAGCAATACCAACCATCATAATCGGCTCGATCATACTAGTTAAAGCTTTAACGGCTTGTTCTACCTCATCCTCGTAGAAATCGGCAACTTTCTCCATCATTCCGTCTAATTCTCCAGTTTCCTCCCCAATACTAATCATTTGAATTGCCAAAGCAGGGAAAACATTTTCCTTCTGAATTGCTAAAGAAATCATTCCCCCTTGCTGAATATCCGCTTTAGCAGCCATTACGGCGTTGATGATTACCTGATTGCCGATGGTGTTGCAGACAATATCAAAACACTGCAGTACGGGTACGCCAGAGCGAGTTAGAGTACCAAATACCCGACAAAAACGCGCTACCGCAATCTTCTCGTTTAAGTCACCAAACAACGGCATTTTTAACATAAAGCCATCAATTTGTAAGCGACCCATTGGCGTTTTATAGTAAGTGCGGAACAGGAAGCTAACGACCACAAATACCACAATCGGAATCAAAACTTTCCAACTACGAAGTATATCGCTAATACTCAACATAGTTCTAGTCAGCAGGGGTAATTCGGCGCCCAAAGACTCAAAAATTCCGCCAAATACGGGAATTAAGAAAATAGTCATCCCCAGAAATGCCAGCACAGCAAAAATACCGACCGTTACAGGATAAGCCATGGCAGACTTGATTTGATTCTGTAGTGCAGCCATATCTTCTAAAAGCGTGGACAGGCGCATTAACACTTCATCTAGAACCCCGCCTGCTTCCCCAGCTTCGACCATGTACACATATAAATCGTTGAAACACTCAGGATGTTTGCTCATCGCCTCCGATAAACTCGTACCCTGTTGTACCTCACCGCTGATCGCTAAAAGAGCTTTTTTCAGCTTGGGATTGGGTGCTTGATCAGCAAGAATGCCCAAAGCTCGGATAATAGCAACCCCCGCATTAACCATTACAGAAAACTGCCGCGAGAAGACCGCTTTATCCTTGACTGTAACTTTAGCTAAAGCCAGTTCGAGTGCTGACATGTCAATCTCAAAACCAGACTTATTGATTTTGCCGACAGCCACGTATCTATTTTTAAGTACTAAACGAGCTTGTTCGGCGGATGCTGCTTCAATTTTTTCTTTAAAGACCTTGCCAGAATGATCTTTAACCTTTGCTACGAATATAGACATAAATAAATCAATAACAATAAATTAAGTTGTAAGCAAAAAAAGTTAGCTAGATAATGCCAATACTTCCCTTCTAACGGCGTTTGGCATTAGCAGCCATGCCGTTCATTGCTCCAGTCAAACGCTGTAGCTCATCAGGACGAGAGCTTTTACCAATACCCTCTTCCAGACTGATAATGCCTTTTTTGACCATGTCGGCTAAAGCCTGTTCCATAGTTTGCATATCCATTTTTGCCCCTGTCTGAATCGCCGAGTACATTTGAGCGGCTTTACCCTCTCGGATTAAATTGGCGATCGCAGGAGTGACAACCATGATTTCTTGCGCCATAATTCTGCCAAATTCCCCTGGTTTGGGATTTTTCTTTTTCGCTAGGGTTTGGCTAAATACAGCAATCAAAGAGTTGGATAGCATTGCTCTAATTTGCGCCTGTTGACCTGCAGGGAATACATCAATAATTCTGTCTACTGTTCCTGATGCCGAGTTAGTGTGCAGCGTCCCGAATACTAAGTGACCTGTTTCTGCTGCCGAGATTGCCAAACCAATGGTTTCTAAATCTCGCATTTCCCCTACCAGAATAATGTCTGGATCTTCCCGCAAGGCTGCTTTGAGCGCATTAGCAAAGCTTTTAGTATCCTCTCCTTTCTGTCGTTGATGAAAGAGACTTTTAATGTTGTCAAAAACATACTCAATCGGATCTTCTACCGTCAGAATATGCTCGCCTCTGGTACGGTTGATTAAGTCCAACATCGCAGCTAGGGTGGTGGTTTTACCAGAACCCGTCGGTCCTGTCACTAAAACAAGTCCCCTCGGTCTTTCGGTAATTCTTCGCACTACTTCAGGCAAGCCCAACTGATCGAAGTTAGGAATCTTTGAAGACAACGCTCTCAAACAGGCAGCGTAACAGCCTCTTTCTTTATAAACATTGACTCGAAAACGAGCTAGACCCTTTACCCCATAAGCACAATCTAGTTCCCAGTGTTGCTCTAGTTCCTTTCTTTGGGTATTGTTGAGCATGCTGAAAATCAGTCTTTGACACTCTTGGGGAGTAAGATCTTCTCCAATTGGCGTTAGTTTACCGCTAATGCGAAAATATACTGGAGCGCTAGCCTGGATGTGCATATCTGAGCCACCCATTTCCACTAGCTGTTCCATCAAATCCTCAATCATTAAATCCATAGTTCTTTTCTCTCTAAATTTTTAAAAGTTACTTGAGTAAAATTTTTTTAACTAAAGCGAGGAGTCATGCAGTAGGGGCAATCTAACCATTCAGGCTGTAATTCTGCGCTACAGGTACGACAAGTTAAGCCGCTTTTCCGTTTAGCTTTCAATTCTGCTTCTAAACCAGAGTCGGTAAAGGTGACTCTTTCTACCTCTTCGAGAGTTGTATGACCTTCTTTCACCAGATTGAGACTATATGCCAAGATAGTAATCATTCCTTCTTCTACAGCGGCTTCTTTGATGCGATCTGTATTTGCCCCTTCATTAACTAAAGCCTGCAGTCGCTCGGAATTACGCATGACTTCATAAACACCAACCCGTCCTTTGTAGCCGACTCCGCCACACTTGCCACAAAGGGAATTATTTGCCTTTGCTTGGGCTATTTCTTCCGCATTTAAGGTGTTGGCTTTGTAGAAGGTAACTTCTTCTTCGGCAGAAGCTGACAGACCAAATCTAGATAGTTCTGCTTGAGTAGGATTGTAGGCAATACGACACTCGCTGCAAACTCGGCGCATTAGTCTTTGAGCCAAAACGCCAACTAGCGCACCAGAAATCATAAAGGGCTCTACACCCATCTCATCCAAACGGGCGATCGCACCAGCCGCGTCATTGGTGTGTAGAGTAGTCAGTACTAAGTGACCTGTTAAGGCTGCTTCAATTGCTGTTTTTGCCGTTTCTGAGTCTCTGGTCTCACCCACCAGAATTACATCGGGATCTTGTCTTAAGAAAGCCCGTAGAATTGAGGCAAAGTTCATTCCCTTCTCGCGAATTACCTGTACTTGGGTAATGCCGTCTAGAGAATATTCGATTGGGTCTTCTGCCGTACTAATATTAATATCGGGGCTATTTCTTTCCGCTAACACAGAGTAAAGACTGGTAGACTTACCTGACCCCGTTGGACCCGTTACCAAGATCAAACCAAAGGGACGTTTAGCCATATCTCTGACAATTTCTAGAGTAGGTTCGTGAGAAATTAGTTTGTCCAAGCCCAGTTGAGTCGCAGAATTATCTAAAATCCGCAGTACGACCTTTTCTCCGTAGCGACTAGGTAAAGTATTGACTCGAAAATCCACTTTTCTACCCTGGAACATGCGGCGAATCTTGCCATCTTGAGGCAACCGTTTTTCGGCAATATCCAGTTCTGCCATAATTTTGAACCGAGCGACTACCGCAGGGATAATTTTCTTCGGCATGGGATCAAATGGCTGTTGCAAAACCCCATCTTTGCGATATCTGACTTTGAGACTTTCTTCTTGAGGTTCTACATGAATATCAGACACTCCTTCCTGTAGAGCTTTGGCGAGAATTTTATTAACCAGAGTGATAATCGGGGCTTGCTGTGCTTCGTTAGCCGCACCCAGATCGTCTGCTACCTCTTCATCGGCTTCTTCTAAATTAAAATCAAAATTATCTAAGTCTAGAGAAACATCAACCTCAGCCTCTTTTTTCTTGATCGTTTCTTTCTTGACCTGCTCGTCTAAAAAACCATCAATCAACTGCTGATAATCCTCTTGGGTGATTACCTGGCGCTTGAGCTTGATTCCTTTAGGTCTTAAAATACGATTGAGGTCATCTTGAGCTTCTAGGTTCTCTGGATCTACCATTGCCACTAGCAATGCTGGCTTTTCGCCTTCTTCTTTCCGCAGTGGAATCAAACGG
>JBCDCO010000106.1:0-17488 GCA_039181635.1 Cyanobacteria bacterium P01_G01_bin.19
CTTTTACTGGGTTTTGGGCTGTTCTCTCTGCTGTCCCGTTTACCTGCTGTTTACTAAGTATTTTATTTCGTCCTTAAAGCTATATGCGTAGCGGTATACCATATGCGAAGCGGTATCCACGAACGCGAATGCGTTCTAGTCCGCAGAGCGGACGATGGCACATAAGTGCTGTGGACAAGGGTACAATGTCCTTTAGGAAAAGCTAAAGGCTAGTTAAATCTCTGTTTATTTTTGCTCTTTTGGTAAAGTGTTCGAATATGCTTTTGCCTCAAGCTTACTACCTACAATGAATTCATCTTTAAATCCCAAACAAGTATTTCGCCGTTTTGTTGGTGTTATTGCCAACCTAAAACTAGCTATTGTTCTGCTTCTGACGATCGCGATCGTTAGTATTGCAGGAACGGTAATAGAACAGGCAGAAACCCTGACTTTTTATCAACAAAATTATCCCGAATCTCCTGCTTTATATGGCTTTCTGACGTGGAAGGTTATCGTGAATTGGGGGCTGAATCATGTATACAGCACCTGGTGGTATCTTTCCTTACTAATTTTGTTTGGTGCGAGTTTGACCGCCTGTACTTTTACTCGACAGCTACCAGCCTTAAAAGCTGCACGTAAGTGGAAATATTATCAAAAGCCCAAGCAGTTTGAAAAGCTGGCAATGAGCGCAGAACTAGATCGAGGTTCGATCAATTCTTTAATTCCCTTATTAAAAGAGCAAAAATATCAAGTATGGCAACAGGATAATACTCTTTATGCTCGAAAAGGAATCATCGGGCGAATTGGTCCCATCGTGGTTCACTTGGGCATGCTTATCGTTTTAGCTGGAGGAATGTGGGGAATTTTCACTGGCTTTTTTGCTCAGGAAATGATCGCCAGCGGCAACACTTTTAAGATTCAGAATATTATCGAGTCTGGTCCTTTTTCTAGCTCCCAAATCCCCGATGATTGGTCAGTGAGGGTAAATCGATTTTGGATTGACTACACCAACAATGGCGATATCGATCAGTTTTATTCCGATCTTTCCGTAGTCGATAATGATGGTGCAGAGCTAAAACGAGAAACAATTTATGTCAATCATCCCCTGCGTTACGATGGCGTGACCCTTTATCAAACTAATTGGAGCATTGCTGCGATCCGAGTGCAGTTAAATAACAGTCCCGTATTTCAAATCCCTGTAGCTAAATTAGATACTCTAAATGCAGGAGACATTTGGGGGACTTGGATTCCAACTAAACCCGATATGAGTTCTGGCGTGTCGATGCTAATTAAAGACATGCAGGGAACAGCCTTAATTTACAACCAACAAGGAGAACTAACTAGCGCCATAAGAGTCGGTCAAAGCATAGAGGTCGATAGCATCAACGTTAAATTGTTAGATATTATTGGTAGTACGGGGCTACAGATTAAAGCAGACCCAGGCGTGCCGATTGTTTATACAGGATTCGCTCTACTGATGATAGGAGTGGTGATGAGTTATTTTTCTCATTCGCAAGTCTGGGCATTAGAAGAAGACAAAGGCAATTCTAATCAACAGCATCGCTTTTACTTTGGGGCAAAAACTAATCGCGCTCAGGTTAGTTTTGAACGAGAAATGCTAGAGGTCATAGAGAATTTATCCGTAGAAACAGAATCCGATCGCATTTCTGAACCCAAGAAATCTTTAGTGTAGGTAGCAAATTGATAATTGTTCGATAAAAAATAGTGTTAGATTTACTGCTAATTTTAGCGTTGGGATTTTTAGGCAGCTTCGGTCATTGCGTTGGCATGTGCGGTCCTCTAACAGTGGCTTTTGCCTTGTCCCAGGAAGATGAGCGATCGCCAAAAATTAAGGGTTGGCAGTTCCACCTATTGCTCAACTTGGGCAGAATTGTCAGCTACAGTTTAGTTGGCGCGGTTCTGGGAGGTTTGGGTTCGGCTTTTGTTGCTAGCGGTCAACTGGCAGGAATCGGCAGCAGTCTGCGACAAATAATGTCTATCTTGACTGGTATTTTACTCATTTGGTTTGGTTTGGGGCAGGTAAAACCAAACTGGCTGCCTAGTCTACCTTTTTTGCATCCCCTAAAAGGTCTAATACACGGTCGCTTGAGTTCTGGAATGAATCAGTTGGCATCAAAACAAAAGTGGTGGACTCCTGCTTTATTAGGCAGCGTTTGGGGTCTAATTCCCTGTGGCTTTTTATATGCAGCACAGTTAAAAGCAGTTGAAACGGGAGAATTGTTCGGGGGAGCAATTGCGATGTTTGCTTTCGGTTTAGGAACAGCACCGATGATGTTGGGGGTAGGTATATCTGCTTCTAAAATTAGCGCAGATCGACGCAGTCAACTGTTTCGCTTAGGGGGCTGGATAACTATGAGTATTGGTATCCTCACTCTCTTGCGGACAGACGCTATGATTGACTATACGGGGCATGGAGCGTTGATCTTTTTAATGCTGGCTTTGGTCGCTCGTCCTGTGAGCGAATTTTGGGCTGCACCGCTACAGTATCGTCGGGCAATTGGCGTGGGTGCTTTTGCTCTATCCTTAGCTCACGCCGCTCATATGCTAGACCATTCTCTTAACTGGAACTTAGATGCGATCGCTTTTATGTTACCCCAACATCGCTTGGGCATCAGTGCGGGGATTTTGAGCCTATTTTTGCTGCTTCCTGCCGCTGTTACTAGTAGCGATCGCGCGGTTAAAACTCTCGGTTCGAGATGGCGCAAAATTCATCTGTTGACCGTTCCCGCTTTAGTTTTGGGCGTTACTCACGTTGTTCTTTCGGGATCGAACTATTTGGGCAACTTGCAGCTAACTTTAGGCAGTAAGTTACGAGTTGGTTTGGTTCTCTGCTGTGGTCTTTTGGTTTTGCTGGTGCGATCTTTTGGCACTTCTAGGACTTCCAAAACAGGATCGTAAGCCAATACTGTTTGGTTAACAATTAATGTTTGAGAATGAGGTTCGGGCAAAGAGCAATGGGAAAAGGTTAAAGGATCGTGTTACATTCTTTTTTCCTTTTCCACCAAACTATGCGGCGCAAGCCTTTTCCCATTAACCTTTTACCAACCCTAATGATCAACGTGAGCTCGACGGAACGATAAAAACTTAAAAATTGTGTAACTCTTTAATTTTTAAAAGTCTGAATTCCTGATTCTTTCGTTATGAATAACATAACTCTTAATATGCGGAGCGGTATACCACAAGGGCACAATGTCCTTTAGGACTCCGAATTCAGGGGCGACCCCGCGTCGGCGTGAGACGCAAGGGAACGCGCCCCTGCACGAACTTCGAACTCACGTTGATCAATAAACTAGGCTTATCCAAACAATTAAGAAGCCATTGCCACTTCTACCATTTGCTGTAGTTCGCCACTTTGGTATAGTTCGATCGCGATATCAGAACCGCCAACAAACTCACCATCGACATAAATCTGGGGAATTGTGGGCCAATTAGAATATTCTTTAATACCTTGACGAATTTCTTGGTCGGCTAAGACATCAAAGGTTTCATAGGGAACGCCCAAGGTGTTGATAATTTGCACGACATTGTTAGAAAAACCACACTGAGGCATCAGTTTTGAGCCTTTCATAAACACCATAACTTTGTTGTCGTTTACCAGGCGATCGATTCTTTCTTTTACTTCGGGTGTCATAATTTTTAACCTACCTAATTTTTTTGCTTACTAAAGATCTCTAGATCTGAATTTTACTGGGGCGTGTCATCAATTGAGGGAAAGAATGCTTTTCCTAAAGGATACCGCTCCGCATATGAAAGCCATTTTGACGAGATACAAGGAGAAAAATGTTCTGAGTAGCCGTGCTACGGAGTTTATTTTTCGACACAGTAGGTCGTTAAAATGCCGAAGAAAGCTCCTTTATTTTAATTGATAACACGCCCTAAACTCTATCGCTGTAGATCGGTAAGGATTGAGTATTTGATTTGTTTAGACGTTGAAAACCAAACTAAACTGTTTGACCAGTTGCTTGCCATGCTTCTGGAGTAAAGGTTTTGAGAGATAGAGCGTGAATGGTTTCAGTTGCCAACTCTTCTTGCAATACACCATAAACCATTTGATGTTGCTTGACTCTGTTCATGCCTGCAAAGTCTGCAGAGACAATTACTGCTTCAAAATGCTGTCCATCCCCAACAACCTTAACTTCCGCATTTGATAAACGCTCTTTTATTATTGTTTGAACTTGTTCTGGACTAATCATAATTTTTTTGTACTTGACTGGATAAAATTTATCAATGCGCGGTAATAAGTAATAATGACTATTGCTACTTAAATTTTAGCTGTTTTAAGCAAATGTTTTTGCTCTGACTATTGCAAATTAATTACATGTGCTATTGAGGAACGCTAGAGTCTGGCACTGTTGGAATTGCAGGAGGTATATCAGCAGGAGGCGTTTGAGGTGCAGCATTATCGGGAGTAGCAGGCGCTTCCTCAGAAGCTGGAGGCGATTCAACGGGAGGATTATTACCCGTACCAGGACGAGTATATGGAGTATCGACAAAGCCAATTTCCAATAGCTGTTCGTAAGCTTTTTTACCCAATCCAACACCAGGACTTTGAGAAGTAATAATTTGCACCAGCAAAGGAATAGATAGTTCTGGTTGACCTTGTAATCTATGAACCAAAGCTAGTTCGTAAGTAGCGTTGTCTCGTTCCAAACTGGTTTCGAGAGCTTTTTTACGATGAGACTCTGCCGCATTATTATCTAGTCCTGTAAAACTATTAAATAGCTGTAGATAAAAGTTAGATAGTTGATTAAAGACTTGTCTGGCGCTTTGTAGCTTTTGCGCCGCAACATCATATTCTTGATTGTCGATCGCCGTATCTGCTTCGTCCATCAATCTTTTCCCACCTTCAATACTAAAAATACTTCCTGGTGGTGTTTCTGCTTCAGTTTCACTTGGTTCTGCCGTATCTTCCACAGGGGATTCTGATTCTGTTTCTTGTGCATTGACAGAAGCAACAGGAAAGCTGCACAAAAGCAGAATCAAAAACAATAAACGGCAAACAGAAGAATTGATAATATTTGGTTTAGGCATAAGCTATGGCGATCTCTTTTCGTTTGTTTGGCTCTTTATACAACAAAACTATTAAGCTTCAGATATCTTATCACCAACAAACATCCCTCTCGATCAGGCACGATTGCCGCTTTCTCCTGTGATGACAGCAGAAGTGATTAGATGAGCCAGACGCAAAGCTTCTGGAACATTGCCCTTGTCTGTCAGGCTGTGTAATATTCTGTGAGTAAGAGAGTCACTCAATCCGCAGACTTGAAAATAAAAAGGCGGATAAACATGAATTTTACCAGCTTTAGCTAATAACAGCAGTCTTTTTTCGGGATGGGGCAGACGATAAATTGCAGCTTTCATTTTTTCTAGCTTAGGAATTTTCCGCATGACTGCAACGCAGGGTAGCTGGAGCTTATGAGCCAGACAAGATAAGTTGATTAAATTCAAGCCACCCATGGTAATTCCATCTAGCAAAACCAGATGTAGCTGGGGATAAAATTTACTATCCAAAAGCATTTGAGCTAGATTATCCGTACTATCCCAACCATCAACTCTTACCTGTCCCCACAGCATTCCTTCAAAGCGAGTCTGACTGCATACTACTCCCGCAACAGCTACGGGTTTGTTTGAATGGCGAACAAAAGGAGCATCGTCGAAACCGATCGCTCTGATTTGACGATTATGACGCAGTAAGTAGTCTAATTTAGCTTCATTCATCTACTAATTATAGGTAGTGGCAGTCAATAGCTCTTACAATAGATCTACAATTCGAGCCGCTGATAATTTAGGGTAAATTCATGAATGACAACTGGAATTCATCAAAAATCGAACAGAAAATTAGCCTCAATTTTAAACGAGATGAAACCCTGCGTCTGGCAATGATTCACCCCTCCTATGCTAAGTTGATTGGCGAACCCGAAATCGACAATCAACGCTTAGAATATTTAGGCGAAACAATCCTCAATTTGACTATTTCCGATTATATTTTTGAGCATTTTTCTCATTTTCAAGTTGGCAAGCTAAAAGCTTTGCGAGACAAGCTTACCGAGTCGGAACGGCTGACCAAACTTTGGTACGATCTTCAGCTGGGAGAATTTTATCCATTTCTGGGCTTAAAAGAAGAAAGACATCGCTTGAGAGTTAAGCAAAGCAATCCCTTTGAAAAAGCATTTAAAGCCTTAGTCGGAGCCATATTTATTGATCGCGGTTTTTCCCAAACTCGCAACTGGTTGCAAAAACACCTGATTGTTCCTCTACTAAAGTCTTATCTCAAACCTGAATTGGAGCATAATCCTTCGGCAAAGCATATTGATTTTTTAGGTAATGCTCTAATCCAAGGAGTAACCGTAGACTATATCTATCGTCATATCTTATATGCTAGCCCCAATAAATTAAAATCTTTGTTTAAAAAGCTGACTACAAAAGATAGTCAAAATTTTTATCTAAAACAGATACCCGATAAAGTTTGGCAGGAAATGACGGGGGAAGCAAAAAAGCCCAAGTCTTTTAAAACTGCGATCGCGCAAGTTTATCTCAAGCTCAACGCAGAAAATTATAAGAGTAGCTTTCGCAAAACTAGCAGCTTAATAGCCGAGCATTGTTTTGACGATGATGAAATTATGGTGCAAGCAATTTCTTTACTACTCAAAGATGGTAAACCGCAGAAGTGGATTATTCACAATGTGATGGGTTATCCCAGCAACAAATATAACGAAGGAAGAGAGAAATTCTATCAACTGACCGACAAATCCAATTCTGATGTTGATTGAACATTCATCAGTTAGAGCAGTGAGAACAGTTAGGACAGTTAGAGCAGTTAGGACAGTTAGGACAGTTAGAGCAGTTAGGACAGTTAGGACAGTTAGGACAGCTTTAAGTGGTCGATAATTGATTTTTTTGAGTCTATAAGTCCTATTATTTCGTTATCAATTAAATTTTGTCCGAACTATTGAACATTGAACAGTTGAATTAACTACTGTCGGGTGTAAATGAAGAGGTTTTAGACCACGTTAACCAATTGTTATGCGTAGCGGTATACCACAAGGGCACAATGTCCTTTAGGACAATTGATTTAACCCAACGACTTTTTTGTCTCAATCAAGCGATCGAGATTTGAAGATTTTGTGAAGAGCAAGGTTTTAGTGTCTATGATGAGAATTAGGCAATCTGTTACCGATCGCGATCTCAGTCTTCAACAGCAATTATCTTTCAAAACTTGAGTAGCTAGATAGCCGACAAATTACCGATCACCCTAACAAACATAACTGTTGACAATTACAAAAATTGAGTTTCTCAGTGATAGGAAAAATATGCCCTGAGGGAACAATTTAAGTAATACCTTGCCCTCTCACTGCTCGTCAAAGAAAGTAATATGCGGAAATTTTCTACTTCTAAGACTTTTGTATTAGCTAGTATCAGCTTAGTCGTTACGGTAATTTTGGGTTCGCAAAATTTAATTACTAAAAAGACTGGTACCATCAAGTCTGCCACGCAAAAATCGATTATTGCACCCATGTCGGCAACAGCAGTGGGTAGCGCATCTGAAGACAGCCGAGAAGATTTTTTAATCGCAGCAGACTTGATCGATCGCCAAGAAGGAAAAGCAGCTCTGACTAGGTTAAAAGGTTTAGAACAGGAATATCCCCTACTTGCCCCTTATATTTTGCTTTCTCAAGGAAAAGCTCATCAGCTAGACAACAATCAGCCAGAAGCTGAAAGAGCTTGGTACGCACTGATAGAAAGATATGCTGATTCTCCCGCTACGGCAGAGGGACTATATTTGTTGGGTAAAAACAATTCAGCATATTGGCAAGAAGCAGTTGTCAAATTTCCTTCCCATCCGCGCACTCACGAAATTATTCGCCATCAGCTAGCTCAAAATCCCCACCAGCCAAAATTGATGGCAATTTTAGTTAAATATACTCCAGACGATACGGGGGTAGACGCAATGAGAGATCGTTTGGTCAAACAATATAGCAGTCAGCTAACCGCTGAAGACTGGGAAGCGATCGCCGATAGCTACTGGCTCAAGTGGAATTATGGTGCGGCTGGCAAAGCCTATGCTAAAGCTCCTCGTACTTCTCGCAATCTTTATCGGGCTGGTAGAGGCTATCACATTGCCAACAGCAAAGTCACTGCAAGACAGTTTTACGAGCAGCTAATGCATGAATATCCCGACGCACTAGATACCGCCTGGGGTTTGCGCCGTATGTCAACTTTAGTCAGTAAAAAAGAAGGGTTGAAATATCTGGATCAAGTGATTCAGAATTTTCCCCAATATGCACCCCAAGCGTTACTAGAAAAAGCTAATATGCTTGATGCACTTCAAAGTCCTAAATCGGCATCTCAGGCACGTCAGACTGTGTTGAATGAGTATAAAAACTCAGAGTCTGCTGCAGAATATCGCTGGAAAACCGCCAGCAAAAAAGCTAAAGCAGGAGATTTTGTCGGCGCATGGCAGTGGGCGCAACCGATCATTACCAATAATCCCGATAGCACTCTCGCTCCCAAAGCAGGCTTTTGGATTGCCAAGTGGGCTAGCAAGCTAAATCGTCCTGGAGATGCAACAGCCGCTTATGAATTGGTGTTGACTAGCTTTCCTCGCTCTTATTATGCTTGGCGATCTGCGGTGGCATTAGGTTGGGATGTCGGCGACTTTACTACAGTGCGCCATAAGACTCCTGAGGTAGTGAAAGCCGAGCGAACTTTTCCTCCTGGCGGTTCGGAAACCTTTCAAGAACTATATCGCCTGGGTTTTGAGTCAGAAGCTTGGGCGCAATTTCAAACAGAAATAAGCGATCGCGCCGAACTAACTGTCAGCGAAGAATTTACCAAAGGTTTGCTAAAGCTCTATCGAGGCAAAAATCTTCGGGGGATTAATCGGATCTGGTATTTAAAAGATAGAGATGGAGAAGGCGATCGCGCTGAGTGGCAAAAATTACGCCAAACTCCTGAATATTGGCAGGCACTATATCCTTTTCCTTTCGAAGATACCATTCTTAAATGGTCGCAGTATCGAGGTTTGAATCCTTTGCTGGTTACTTCCCTAATTCGCCAAGAGTCCCGTTTTGAGCCAGAAATCGAGTCTTCTGCTGGTGCGTTGGGCTTGATGCAGGTAATTCCTCCCACGGCAAAAAGCGCCGCCAGAAATATCGGCTTGACTAAATATTCCTTGACCGAACCAGAAGATAATATCAATATTGGCACCTACTATCTCGATTTCACTCACAAAAAATATAACAACAACTCGATGTTGGCAGTAGCTAGTTATAATGCAGGTCCTAATGCAGTAGCTAAATGGGTTTCTCGCTATGGTTTAAAAGATGTGGACGAGTTTGTCGAAAAGATTCCCTATCGAGAGACAAAAGGCTATGTAGAATCGGTGTTTGAAAATTATTGGAACTATATGCTGGTTTATAACCCAGAAATAGGCAAGCAGTTCCAAAATCTGCAGTCGAATTGAATTAATTAAATTAAATAAAAGATAGGGAATATACTAAAAGCTCTCTATCTTTTGTCTTTTATGTGGGATTCCGCACTCTTACCGTAATTTATCAAGATGGAGATTGATATACACTAAACATAAATCGTGAAGAGATCTGAATCGAAGGGATAAGAATATGCCAGGTTTTGAAGAGATTGCCAAGAAAGCTTTTTACATGGGAGTTGGTTTTGCTTCTTACGCACAAGAAAAAGCCAATGATAACTTTAAAGATTTTAGAGAACAAGCGCAAAATCTTGCCGATGAGATGGTAGAAAGAGGTAAGATGAACACCGAAGAAGCTAGAAAATTTGTTGATGATTTGGTAGAACAAGCTCAACAAGGGACGGTTACTGGTACTAACCCTAGCTCTAGCACAAGAGAGCCTCGCAAAATCGAAATTGTCGACGAAGAGGAACAGTCTCAGACGTCTGCTAAACCTGAAATAAAAACAGAAGTAGCTCAGTCTAATCAACCCAACTCCGACAATAGCGATCTGCGCCAACAGGTAGAATCTTTGAAAGAAGAATTGCGTCGTTTAAAAGAAGAGATGTAAGCTATTTTTCTGAGGCTTATCTTAGATCGCAACTAACTCTATCTCTTTTAAAAAATTATGGATGATTGGCAAGAACAGTGGTGGAAACAAGTCGAGAAAACTGCAGCTGAGGTAGAAAACTTCCTAGTCGATGTAGAAAAAAATACAGAATCATTCGTGGAAGAAGTCGGTCAAAATGTCAATTCTTTTTTTGCAGAATTTGGCATAAACTTAGTTGATGAAGTCGATAGTTTTTTCGATAACTTGGTCGATGTAATAGTTACAACGACCGATGAAATAAATTCAGCTTTGACGGATGATTTGATTGACCTAATTGATGATGATGATTTTACTAACGTCAGTTTTCACTCACCGTCTTTACATCAAAATCCAGCCTGTATTAATTGCGCTAATTACCACGGACAAAGCTACAATGGCAACTTGCTAGTTTGTGCCATGCATCCCGAAGGCTGGAGTGATGATAATTGTCCTGACTGGGAACAGGAAAATTAAGGCTGGTAACGCTTCGCTAAATCAGTAGCAAGTAGTAAGTAGCAAGTAAGAAGTCGTCAGGATTTGAGGGTAAATAGAGTTACCATTTGCACATCTTCAAAACCTTACATTTAAATACTTTTGACTTCTGATTCCTGACTACTGACTTCTGCGAAGCGTCACTAGTATGATTGTATTTGGAATTACCAATTGTGGCGAGATTTGCGGTTGATAATAGTTCCAGCATAAGGCTGCACTCCCACTGCAGGATAGCTATCTTCACTAGGACTAAATATCTCGACAAACCCTTCTGTAATATATTGGACGATATTTTTAATTATTTTCGTGACAATCATTACTTTTCTCCTATATTGTATTGGCGAAAAAAAAGATAAATACAGTTTTTTATTTACCTTCTAGGAAAGAATAGCGATCTCTTAGAAATATATATTGATGTTGCTGGCGTTTAATAGGCATATATCTCTAGAAAAAGCGAGCAAAGGTGCAATTTTAAAATCTAAAATCTTCTCTCATATTGATATCATCATGGTTGAGGGTATGGTTAGCTGAGAGAAAGCAATAATAATTGTTGTATTTTAAATCTTTCTAAAAAATCTTCATAAACTGTTAACAGAAAAAACTAGAGAATTTGTGATAGAAATTTCTTGCTTCTTTCTTCAGTAGGATGATTGAAAAAGTCTTGAGGTGTGGCTGTTTCCACGATGATTCCTTCATCCATAAAAACAATGCGATCGCCTACTTCCTGAGCAAATCCAACTTCATGAGTCACGCACACCATTGTCATACCGTCTCGCGCCAAACTACGCATCGTATCTAGAACTTCCCGAACCATTTCGGGATCTAAGGCTGAAGTAGGTTCGTCAAATAGCATAATTTTGGGCTGCATGGCTAAAGCTCTGGCGATCGCCACTCGCTGCTGTTGTCCTCCTGATAGTTGTCCTGGATACTTGCCTGCTTGTTCTAAGATTCCTACTTTTTCTAATAGCTGCATGGCAATTTCTTCCGCTTCGACCTTGGAACGGCGACGCACCCATATCGGTGCGAGGGTAATGTTCTGCAGTACGGTTAAGTGAGGAAAAAGGTTGAACTGCTGAAATACCATCCCTACTTCACGGCGGATTGCTTCGATATTTTTGAGATCGTTGGAAAGTTCGATTCCATCTATGGTAATACTTCCCTTTTGATAGGGTTCTAAAGCATTAAAGGTGCGAATAAATGTAGACTTGCCCGAACCAGAAGGACCCATAATGACGACTACTTCTTTCTGTTGTACCTCTAAACTGACTCCCTTGAGAACGTGAAAGTTATTGTCATACCATTTTTCAACATTCTGGGCGACGATAATTGAATTAGGATTGGACATAGGAAAGAATCAGAAATAAAAGAAAAGAAGAAAGATAGGCATTGATGACACACCCTAATAATATATCTAGTTTCATAATTTCTATTCTCTAGTACGTGAGTTCGACGAAGCGACAAAAACTCAAAAATTGTGTAACTCTTTGATTTTTAAATTTTTTAATTCCTTATTCTTTCGTTATGAACAACATAACTCCCAAATTCTAATTCCTAACTCCTAACTCCTAACTCCGAATTCCGAACTCACGTTCTAACAACTAATCGCATAGAATGGTTCTCCCTGAGCTATACTACGAAATTGTTGTTTAGAAGCCTTGTATGGTAAGTTTTTTGAGGTTATCCACGATCGCGATTTTAGGATCGTATTTTTTCCAGCTACCTTTAATAGCTTGGGGAATGCCTCAAACTAAGCAATCAAAACAGCTCAATCCAAATACTGCTGCCCAACTCAATCCAGCAAATTTCCCAATCGAGGTTCAATTACCCAAACATTTAATCGCCCAAGATCGTCGAGGAGAAAGAAGAGAATTTGAGATCTCGCCCACAGAAAACGAACTTGCTCCTGCAATCCCCATCGACAGCATTGAAGTAATCGAAGTTATCGCCGATCGCCAGGAATATAACGATCGAAGAGAGACTATCTCAGCTGTAGGTAATGTGGTGATGCGATTTGCACAATCTGTAATGACGAGCGATCGCCTAGAAATAAATCTCAAGGATCGTATTGCTGTAGCTACAGGTAATGTGATTCTCAGAAGGGGAGATCAGGTATTACGGGGCAATAGACTGGAATATTATTTAGTTGCGGATCGAGGCGTTGTTTTTGAGGCAGGAGGAGAAATATTTCAACCCAGTTTAGCTCGGGATTTAGATACGAGATCTCCCCTGCCTCCAGGAAAAAACATTTTAGATCGAGCTTTGAGCGATCGCTTGATTGAAAATCAGCCCATTACCAACGTTAGGACTACAGGAGGATTTAGCACTACAGTCGGTAGTAGCAGAGATATAAATTTAGTCGGTGGCGGCGGCGATGCGGGGGGAATGGTAAATCGTCTGAGGTTTTCAGCAGCAAGAATCGATTTTGAAGGTTCAGAATGGGAAGCCGATAATCTTAGTCTCACTAACGATCCCTTTTCCCCTCCAGAATTGGAGTTGCGCGCTACTGAAGCAAAATTTGAACGGCTAAATTCCGAGCAAACCAGACTAACTACCAGCAAATCTCGTTTGGTACTAGATGATAGTTTGACCGTACCTTTACTGTTGAGTGCTTTTGTCTTTGACAATCGTCCTAGTCGAGCGGGATTATTCAATATAGCCTTTGACGGAGACGAAAGAGGTGGTTTGTTTATCGAACGTTCTTGGAATATTTTTCGGGGAGAAAAATTTAGCTGGCAAATTACCCCACAGTATTTTTTACAGAGAGCGATCGCTCCCACTACGTTTCAGTTTAGTGAAGATGATGAAGGCGGATTATTAAATTCAGCCGTATTTGGTTTGAAGAGTAGTGCCGACTTGAGTTTGAGGTCGAGAACCAACTTTAATACTAGCTTGGCTATTACCAGCTTTGATCCTGGAGATTTAGAAGACAATTTGCGCGCTAATGTTGCTCTAGAACAAACTCTGGGTAGAGAGGAAAATCCCTATAGGCTTGCTTTGGAATACAACTATCGCGATCGCCTGTTCAATGGTTCTTTAGGATTCCAAACTGTTAGAAGTAGTATTGGCGGCGTGCTTACTTCACCTAATTTAAGCATTCCCAACTCTGGCATAACTTTCAACTACCAGGCTTCAATTCAAAATATCAACGCCGATACCGACAGACAAGACTTATTAGCAGCAGATCGAGACAACGATCGCATTAATCTTACTCGTTATCAGGGTGCATTGTTTGTGCGGAAAAACTTTCGGATATGGTCGGGAAAACCTTTACCGAGTACTAAAGATGAAGGTTTACGCTACACTCCTACTCCTGTAGTTCCCTATTTAGACTTGATTACGGGAGTTACTGGGGTTGCTAGTTTTTATAGCAACGGAGAGAGACAGGAATCCTTAGAGGGAACAGTGGGCGTACAGGGGCAACTCGGTCATTTTTCTCGTTCGTGGTTGGACTATACAGGATTTAAAGTCAGCTACTCTCAAGATATTCGGGGAGATGAATCTCCTTTTCTATTCGATCGCGAAGTAGATCGTCAAACTCTTGATTTGGGTATCAACCAGCAAATATACGGTCCAATTCGTTTAGGGTTCAACACTTCTCTCGATTTAAACAGTAACAATCAAATCAGTACCGACTACACCATTGAATATAGCCGTCGGACGCATAACGTGATTCTGCGCTATAATCCCGTCTTAGAATTAGGCTCTTTTAGCTTGAGGATTAGCGATTTTAATTGGCAAGGTAATCCCGAACCGTTTCGCGATGAGATTACTCCAGTCATTCAAGGGGTTGATCGCCGTTAGTAAGTTTTGCTTGTTTCACAGTAAGACTTCTTAGTCGATTAAAAGCTGCTGCTAATTCTTGGGGACGAAATTGAGCTAGGTTTCCTTGAGGATATGTTGTAATGATATCCAGTCCATGTTCGGCTATATCTTGACTAACTTTATCTAGAATCTGGGTCAAGCTCAGTTTTTCATCCAAGTATTTATCTTTTGCATATACCATCGCCAAAGCGATCGCATTTAGTTGACCGACATCTACTAGCTGTTCTACTGCAGATAGATCGATGTCTTTTGCACCAAAGCTAATTAGATCTGTTGCTCTCGATTTTAGCTTTACCTCCCTTTTACCACGGCTGGGGTCGATACTGGATTTGATAGGTATCCTGGGAGATATCTTGCCAAAATCCGTCCCTCCTTCCATATTTCTTTGGGTAATATATTGTTTGGCGATCGCTTTTGCTTCGGCTGTAACATCTAGAGGGATATAGTTTGCCATCGCAATCACCAAATCTGCCACGTCAAAATAATCGCCGCTGCCTCCCATCACCAAAATAGTTGACACTCCATAATCGCTATAAAGCTGACGCACCTTGTCAATAAAAGGAGTAATAGGTTCTTTTTCTTTGGCAATCAAGGCTTGCATCCTGCGATCGCGAATCGTAAAGTTAGTCGCTGATGTGTCTTCATCTATTAGTAGCACCTCTGCACCCGCTTCTAAGGCTTCGATAATGTTTGCCGCTTGGGAGGTGCTACCGCTGGCGTTAGTCGTTACAAAATTAACTGTAGATCTATTTTGAGGTAAATGATTGATAAAGGGAGAAATATCAACCCCCGCAATACTGCGTCCATCTTCCGCCCTAATTTTAACAGCGTTAAAGTTTGCGACTACATATTCCCTGCCGTCTCCTGGAATATGATTATATATGCCTAATTCAATCGCCTTGAGTAAAGTAGACTTCCCATGATAGCCACCACCCACGATTAAACTGATTCCTGCGGGAATGCCCATTCCTTTTATCGAGCCACAGTTAGGACATTTGAATTCAACTTCTAAAGAAGCAGGAGATTTGAATGGAACCGCATCTTTTAAAGGTTTGGAATCGATACCGCTATAACGAGGTAGAATTGCGCCATTAGCAACAAACGCCACCAGATTTTTTGTCGATAATTGCTGGCGCAGCCAATCTGCATCCTCTATCGTTTCAACATGATGCTTTATCTTTGCTGCATCTAGAGATTCATATTTTAATGCTGTTTCTACTATTTGAGGAATATCCCGACACAGCATTTGAACGGCTTGACGACCAGATATTCTTCTTCCCCTAGCAGGAAGTCCGACAACAAAGCGTACTTCTATCTCTTTGGCACTAATCAATACCGTACTTCTATCTAGTACCTCTTGTCCCAAAGATGCGACTGCAATTAACCCACTTTTCCCCGTACCTCGATTTGAGCTGATTCTTTTGGATACTCGACTAAATTGACGTGCCAGATAATCTCTTAAAGCAATTTCTCTGCTACCAGACTGATACAGTTGCGCGTGAAAATTAGCTACTGTTTGAGGCACAATTACCCTTAGTTGACTGGGAGCAGCAAATGGATCTCCTTGAATATAGTCAACGATCAGCTCGAAATCATCAAACTTATATCTTCCCTTAATGTCTTTATATGCTTTGTAGCTAGCATTATCTATGTTTAGCAACAGTGAATTAAGATGATAGCGATCGCTCATTGTTCGTATTGATTGGTAATATTTAGATCCGTTTTATACAAGCTACTCAAGACATAGAGTAATCAGTAACGAGTTTCCTAAGAACGAAAAAACAGCCCTCGACTAACAATGCCATCATAAACTGAGTAGTGCGATCGCATTCTCTCGAACCTATAAACATAATGTTTTACTTAAAGTGAATATCAATACCGTTATCAATTGAATATATGAGTAAAAGCCAATTTTCTGAAGTATTAAACTTTTGGTTTGCCGAATCGACTAAGCCGAAATGGTTCAAAAAAAGCCCAGAATTTGACCGCGAAATCAAACAGCGTTTTGAGTCGATGTACTGCGAAGCAAAAACGGGAGAGTTAGACGACTGGAGTAATGTACCCCATTCAGCTTTAGCCTTGATTATTCTGCTGGATCAATTTCCCCGCAATATGTACCGCCAAACATCTCAGGCTTTTGCTACCGACGATCGCGCTGTCGAATTAGCCAAACACGCGATCGCACATAACTATCAACAAAGCCTGACTAAAGAACAGCAAACCTTCCTTTACATGCCTTTGATGCACTCAGAGGATCGCAGCGACCAAGCAATGTGCGTTAAACTTTTTGAAGAATTGGGTAAAGAAGATAATCTCAAATTTGCTCGCAAGCATCAAGAAATTATCAATCGCTTCGATCGCTTTCCCCACCGCAATCAAACACTAGGACGCAAATCAACTTCCGCAGAACAAGAATTTTTGACTCAGCCTGGTTCGAGTTTCTAGCGATCGCTATTTGTTCCTCCTTCATTGGTAGCAATCAAATGTTGTCTAAACGTAAATTCAAACTGATACATATAAGCTGCTGTAACTAGCCAAATAACTAGCCGCAACAAAGGACTATAAATAGGCTGTCGCAGAATTGTCAAAGCGATTTGAACCCAAAAGTCAACACGAGTAGTCGCATACACATTTATTTCTGATGTTTGGGAAGTAAGGCAGTCAGCAGTACTGTGGGTTAACCAAGGCAGAATTGACAACACCGAATCACTTACAAGCATGGCAAAAATCGTCACAACCAGCGCAAAGAAGCCGTACCACCAGCTAACAATACCAGGAAAATAGCCCGTCATCCGTCCTCTTTCGGTTATGTCTAGATCTGGATAAAATCGGTCTAATAATAAATATAAATAGTGATGAGCAAAAGCAATTATTGGAATTGGCAGTAGTAAAGCAAAAGGCGAAATGAAAGTTATTAAAGCACTAATAAAGGAAGAAATAAATGAAATTATGCCAAATATTATTTGTTGAATAAAATACGGCAGTACGCTGACTATAAAAAATAAAAAGATAGATATAAAATAGAATACCCAAGCACTAATATATATAATTATTGTCCACAAATGATATAAAAGCGGTACAAAAGAGGTGGCAATAATTAACAACGTAGCAAGCAAAAA
>JBCDCO010000107.1:0-17450 GCA_039181635.1 Cyanobacteria bacterium P01_G01_bin.19
ACAACAAGGAAATTCTCAAAAGGAAGCTTTATCCTTGGGAAATATTGGTTTGGCTTATGAAAGCTTATCAGACTATTCCCAAGCAGTAGATTATTTCGAGCAAACCCTAACCATTGCTCAGAAACTCAAAGATCGACAATTAATTGCAGGTATTCAGGGCAACTTGGGGAACAATTACTTACGAATCGGTAACTATCCCCAAGCAATCTCGGCTTTCGATGAATCTTTAACTCTCTGGCAGGAATTGAATAGCCAAGCTGCGGTAGGTCAAGTATTGCGCGGCATGGGTAACGTACAGATTGCGATCGGTAACTATGATAAGGCTCAGACACTCCATCAACAGGCATTAACCATCGCCCAGGATTTTAACAACACAGAAGGGATAATTTATTCTCATAATAGCTTGGGTGCGATCGCTGCTAACCAGGGCAAATATCCCCAAGCAATTCAAGCCTATCAGCAAAGCTTGAAAGTAATTGAGTCTCTAGATAATCCTAATTTAAGCCAAAACCTAACTGCTCAAACGCTGAATAATTTAGCTAGCGCCAATCATGCACAAATGAACTTTGATCGCGCTCTTGACTACTATCAACAAAGTTTGGAAATCGCACAGACAAATAATTTGGTTGCTCTAGAAGGGACAATAATTAGCGGCATGGGTTCAGTGTATCTTAGCTTGGATGATTACCCAAAGGCTAAAGAAAACCTGGAATTGGGACTGCTTAAAGCCCAGACATCAGGCGATCGTTTATTAGAAGCAGAGAGTTTGCATAACTTGGGCTATGCTCAATGGAAATTAAACCAATTATCGGAGGCAGAAAGTAGTTTTCGTCAGGCGATCGCCATTAGAGAATCAATGCGCGAGGGATTAGACGATCTTGATGTAATTTCTTTATTCGATACTCAGCTACAAAGTTATCCCCTATTAAGAAGAGTGTTAATTGCTCAAAATAAACCAGAAGCTGCCTTAGAAGTCGCTGAAGCCGAACGTGCTAGAGCCTTTATCGAGCTTTTAGCTACCCGACTCACCCCTGAAGAAGCATCTAATGAAGCTTTACGGCAGCAAACCACCCCACCCAATATCGAGCAAATTAAAAATATTGCCCGCCAACACAATGCAACTTTAGTTGAATACGCCTTTATTGCTGATGAGAACTTTATTGCCCAGGGCAAACTTCATGGCGAATATCAACAAATATATATATGGGTGGTGCAACCTACAGGAGAGGTAAACTTTCAGGCGGTATCACTTTCTCCTCAACAGGCAAAAGCAATTGTCAATGCTGGTAATTGGTCAAAGGATTGGCAAAATCGAACCTCTACCATTGAAGAGGATGAATTATTTACTAGTTTCATAGATCTACATCGTGGTTTATATCCCATACTGATCGAACCAATCGCTCAACATCTGCCCACTTCGCCTGATGATTTAGTAATTTTTCTACCTCAAAGCGAACTATTTCAAATTTCCTTTCCTGCTCTCCAAGATGCTAACCAAAACTATCTAATTGAGAAACACTCCATACTCACGGCACCATCAATACAGGTATTAGAATTTACCTATCAGCAAAGACAACGCTTAAGAAATGACAACAGCGAGCAAGCATTAGTTGTGGGCAATCCCGTAATGCCGACCGAAATCATTACCGCAACTAAAAATATTTTACTGGATCTGGTTGCTCTACCAGGTGCAGAAACCGAAGCAGAAGCGATCGCCCAAATTTTACAAACTACGCAAATCATTGGACAGGTAGCCACGGAATCTAGCATTAAACAACAGATGCCCAATGCCAGACTAATTCATTTAGCCACTCACGGCTTACTAGATGATTTTAGCAATAGCGGAATTCCTGGAGCGATCGCTCTTACTCCAGGAGAAGGAGAAGATGGAGTACTTACATCTAACGAAATTCTCAATCTCAATCTCAATGCCGAACTAGTTGTTGTCAGTGCTTGCGATTTAGGACGTGGTTTAGTTACTAGAGATGGTGTAGTAGGTTTGTCTCGCTCATTGATGGCTGCGGGTACACCTAGTATAATTCTGGCTTTGTGGGAAATATACGATCAATCAACCTCAGTCCTTATGCAAGAATTTTATCTACAGTTAGAGCAAGGTAACAACAAAGCTCAATCTCTTAGACAGGCTATGCTTAAAACAAAGCAAGAGTTTCCCCATCCCATAAACTGGGGTGCGTTTACCTTAATTGGCGAAGCAAATTAAATTTATAGACCATCAAAAGGATTTTCAATTACTTTTTTGTCGGAGGTTGGAATAGATTCGTTTTCTTCCTCGATAGTAGGACTATAAACTAAAATGCTTTCAAGGTCGATCGTTTCCTTAATCTTACGACTACTGTTACCTGTTCTAGAAATGCCACCCCTAGAAGCACGATCTTTTAAGCTGAACAAGCTACGCAATACTTCTTCTGGATTGTCATCTGCTTGCAAAGTAAGCAGTAATCCATCAGGTTTGCACGCTCCTGTTTTTTCAGATATGCAGATTGCATTGTAGTTATTAATTTTACCCGTCGAAATAAATCTTAGATTATTTGCATCGGAATGACTTTGAAATCTATTGCTAACTTCACGACAGCGACGAATAGGTGTATAGCTACTGGCACTAAAATAATCATTTTCCCAGCGAATAAGTTCGATTGCTCCTCTGGAAGTGTAAGCTACTGTAGCTGGCAATCCTTCTCTGTCCATACAGCGATATTGAACAGAAGATTTGACTTGTTGTTTATTGACAATATAAAAATTATCTGGGTGGGCGATCGCGTTAATTCCAAAAACCAGAGTACTTGAAGCAACAGTCGTTAATGATAAAAAAAGGTTGTTAAGCGATGAGGGTTTCATTGTTCTTTTTCTATATGGTTTTAAAGTAAGTTATTTGACAATAAAATACTCAAATAAGCCCTATGAAATATGTATATTTACGTATAATATACATAAATTTTCCTATGAACGGCTATTTATAAAAATAAAGTTTAAATTTATTTAATTAAATATTTCAAGAAGTTATGGAAAGTAAATTTTTAGGTTCTAGATATGAAATCAAAAAACTACTGAGTAGAGGCGGTTTTGGTACGACCTATCTGGCAGAAGACACTCAATATCCGAATAATCCCTTGTGTGTAGTCAAAAAATTAAACTCTAGAATAGACAATGTCAATACAGAATTTTTAACCATTGCCAGACGTTTATTTAAGAAAGAAGCTCAGACTCTAGCCAAATTGGGAAAGCACGACCAAATTCCTCGACTACTTGCTTTTTTTGAACAAGAGCAAGAATTTTACCTCGTTCAAGAATATGTGGAGGGAGAAACTCTGAGCCACGAACTAATTGCCAATCAACCGTGGTCACAGGAAAAAGTAACAGAATTTTTAAAAGATCTTTTATCAATCGTTGATTTTATTCACTCTAATGGAGTAATACACCGAGATATTAAACCAGATAATCTTATTCGCCGTAAAATCGATAATAAATTGGTGTTAGTCGATTTTGGAACTGTAAAAGAAGTAATTCAAGCACAAACCGAAGCGATATCTATAACGGTTTCTGTGGGAACTAGAGGCTACATGCCAACGGAACAAGCCAGAGGAAAACCTCGATATTCCAGCGATATTTATGCAGTGGGTATGATTGCAATTCAAGCTCTTACAGGAATACATCCTTTACAACTACAGGAAGATAGCCATGGTGAACTATTATGGTTAGATCGGATTAGCTATCAGCCACAATTGGCAGAAATTCTCACCAAGATGATTCGCTATCACTTCAAAGAACGCTATCAATCGGCAGCAGAAATTCTAAAGCTTATAAATCATTCACTTTCTGAGAATAGTAATTATTCGAATAATAATAAGCCGACTAATCAATCTAAGTCTTTGGGAACTAAATTAATCAATCGAAATAACCAAAAATTGCAATTGCCATTAAAATCCTTAGAGATATCTCTGACAGGACTAATATTGGTAGGCATTACAATTGTGGGTATCAAATATTTTCCGATTAATTCAACCGCACAAGAGATAAAATTAGCTCAACAAGCAGCCCAATCAGGAAATTATCGGGCAGCAATAGAACTTACCCAAGGATTGTCTAATACTCCAGGCTTACAGCAAAAAATTGAATTTTGGTCGGAACAATTATTAAAAGAAGCTCAAGCTAAATACACCACAAAAGGAGAATTGAACACAGCAAGTTTGATTATTGAAGATATAATTCCTGAAAATAGTTCAACCAAAAAATCCGCCTTAAAATTGTTAGCAGGTTGGAGAAGAGAATATGAATACAATCAAAGTATTCTCAATATTGCTCAAGAAGAATTACAACAAGAAAGATGGCAAAATGCTAAAAATGAAGCCAGTAAAATTACTGGAAAAACCTTTTTTTGGCGCGAACAAGCAAATAAAATAATTCAAGCAGCAGACTTGGGAATACAAACTCAGCCGGGAGTTGTAGATCTATGTTCAAAAGCTCCCGATCTATGTAATTAATATCAATCGAGCTATCAGCATAGCCATACCAAGGGTTGAACCTTTTGTTTGCTAAATGTCACTATTTTGTTTTTGTTGGGGTGACAAATTATTAGTTAAGGTATGTGGGTTTTTATTTCCCTGAATCTAAGTCAGATTGAATTTATGTCGCCATATGATAATTGATGCAAAGATAGATTGACACCGAATAAGTAAAAGCATCAAGATAAAATAATCGGTTTTGATTGGGAAATTACTCGTCAAACGCAAGGGGGAAAGCCAGAGTGAAAATCTCTCACTGTCCCGCAACTGTGAAAGAATTGTCCGCAACAATTCTGTAGTCAGAATGCCCGCCGATATTAAGACTGCAAACATTATTATCTAATCTGCGAGGTACAGATTATGTTATGCGATAAAACTAAAAAGATTTTTTCGGCTGCTCTGCAAATCTTCAATCTTAGACAAGAAGCATCCTCAATTAAGCAGACAAGATTTAGAGCGTGCGATCGCTCTACCGAGCATAAATTTAACTTCAATCTAGTTAGCTTTGCTTGTTGATAGATAATGTTTTGCGCCTGCAATTAATCCTTGGGATAGCCATAGTCAAACACTCACAACACTGGCTATCAGATTTTGGTTGCAGTTAATTACACCGCTTCGGATCGAAAATTAAACTTGACAACACATGAACATAAATAAAACATCGGTAAAGCTAGCTCGTAGCGCGAAAATTGCTATGGCTAGTCTGCTTTTGAGCATTTTGGTGGGTTTGATCTTTTTAATCGATACTACTCCAGTATTAGCTCATCACCCTAGTGGAGGAGAAATCCCCAGTACTTTTTTGGCAGGTTTTCTGTCTGGATTGGGTCATCCAGTAATTGGCATCGACCATTTAGTATTTACGATCGCTGTTGGCTTGTTAGCAGCTTTGAGTAAGAGATTGGGCATAATTATTCCTGCCGCTTTTGTCGTAGCTACTGCCATTGGTACGGCAATACATTTACAAAGTATCGATTTGCCGATAGTAGAACTCATAATTTCTGCTTCTATTTTGATGGCAGGTATCTTTCTCGCCAGACGAAAACCAAGCAGTTTGGCTTTGTTAACGGTCACGAGTACGATCGCGGGGATTTTCCACGGTTATGCTTACGGTGAATCCATTGTCGGAGCAGAAACAACTGCTTTAGGTGCTTATCTACTTGGCTTTTGTATTATTCAGTTGGCGATCGGTATAGCAGCATATTACATAGGCAAAAAAGCGAGCGGTAACTCGGCTACTCCCAACACTTTACCTATCCGCTTTGCTGGATTTGCGATCTGCGGTATCGGCTTTAGCTTTCTTTCTGGCGCAATCTTAGGTTAACTTTAGGAAATATTAATATCATGCACAAAATACCCGTCACAGTCATTTCAGGATTTCTCGGCGCAGGAAAAACTACTTTAGTGCGTCATTTACTGCAAAATAATCAGGGAAGAAGAATTGCAGTTCTGGTCAACGAGTTTGGCGAAGTCGGTATCGATGGAGAGCTATTGCGTTCTTGTCAAGTATGCGATGACGAAGAGACTCCTGAAAGTAACATTGTCGAGTTAACCAATGGATGTTTGTGTTGCACCGTACAGGAAGAATTTTATCCAACCATGCAAGAGTTACTCGAACGGCGGGATAAAATAGACTGTCTTTTGATTGAAACTTCGGGCTTGGCATTGCCCAAGCCGTTAATTCAAGCATTTCGCTGGCCAGCAATTCGTAATAGTGCCACGGTGGATGGAGTGGTTACGGTAGTGGATTGTTATGCTCTAGCACTGGGTAATTTAGTCGGCGATTTAGATGCAGTGGAGTCTCAAAGACAGGCAGATCCAAATTTAGAGCATGAAACACCGATTGAAGAACTATTTGAGGATCAACTAGCCTGTGCGGACATGGTACTGCTAACTAAAACCGATCTGGTAGATGCAGAAAAGCTAAGCAAAATAAAGGCTTGGCTCAAACATGAGTTACAGCCAGGGGTAAAAATTGTAACTGTCAGCCAAGGGAAAATTCAACCCGACCTATTGTTGGGCTTCAATGCAGCAGTAGAAGACGACCTCGACAATCGTCACTCTCATCACGACCATGAAGAAGAACACGAACATGACGAAGATATTAATTCGGTTGAGTTAATCCTAGAGCGTGCTTTTAACCCTGAAAAATTGGTCGAAAAATTGCAGCAACTGCTTCAAGAGCAAGAGATTTATCGGGTCAAAGGATTTATTAAAGTACCTAGTAAGTCGATGCGACTCGTGCTACAGGGAGTTGGCAGTCGTTTTGATACATTCTACGATCGCCCGTGGAGATCAGACGAACCACAAAAGACTCGCTTAGTGTTGATCGGACAGAATTTAAATCGTACCACTATAGAACAAAAGATCTTAGAAGATCGGACGACGATCGCCACTTGAGCCAAAAGCCAGGAAGCTTTCTGAGCAATAGTTTGGGAGGTTGTCTCCTGGCAAAATCGCGGTCCACATCAGCCTGCGTTGGCAAGCAGTTATGTAAATTTATCGTAATGCTTTGATGGTATGTCAAGATACTATATCTTTAGTTGAAATAACTTCCGCTAAAATGGTGATGGAGTAAAACTGTAGTTTACTCTCAATATAAAAGCTCATATCTATCGCAGAAAGTATCATGAAAATCAGATCGTTAGCAGTCATACTTGCTGGAATTGGCGTTGTTATAGGCAGCGCGATCGCCAAGCCAGTTGAGGCACAAACTAAAGACAACAATACCTACTATTGCGCTCAGCTAAACGGAGATTGGAATACCTTTGTCAATACCCCCAGAGGTAGAATTACCTTAATCAATTGGCAGAATGAATTTGGCAAAGAATGGACTCCAGAAAAAAGATGTTCAGCAGTTTCTCAGCGTTTTCAAAGGTTTCTCGACGACGGCAATCTAAAATTTATTCGCACGGGTAACATCAATCAACAACCAGTACTCTGTGTTGCCAACGCTCGTGGTGGACTCTGTCCCACCGAAAATGTTCTGATTACCCTTAAAGAAGGAACAGATCCCGAAGGTGTTTTAATTCGACTAGTCGATTTCCGTCGTAGTGTCAGCGGTCAAACTCTGACTCTTAGTGTAGACGATCCTGGCTTCTATTCTGATGGCGAATTTTATGTAGACATGGACAAATTCTTACAGTCAGTACCTGCCAACTAACTAAAAAAATCTAAAATTGACGGCAAGATAAATCGGATTCAGCAGTTACTCGGCATCCACAAGCAGCAATGCCAGCTCTGAATCCCTATTTTCTGTTAAAAAATTTCTATCCTTCGTCAGACAGTTTATATTTAAATAGTTAAATAGACATAAAAATCTTTATCAGAACTAGTTGATGAAATGGCTACCCAAGAAAGGGTCGAAAAAGCAAAACTCGGACGAAAAACGACTTGCTAAACGAAACGAGCCTGGATTTATGCCTTCGGCTTGGGGACTAATAATATGCTTGTGTTTGGCAGTGGCAGGAGCAGGAGCATTTCTGCTGGTCGATACTTTTAGATTTAAAAACTTTTTTTATCCAAAATCCGCTTCGGAGTTTTCTACCGATATTGAGAAAATTGCTGCTAGTATCAGCGTCAAAATCTTAGATAGGGATTTTCTAGGATCTGGTTTTATCGTGCGGAGTAAAAATAACTCCTATACAGTCGTTACCAACCAACACGTTCTTCGGGCGGGAGATGCTCCCTATAGAATTCAAACTCCCGATGGAAAAATTCATACAGCAACGAAGGTCGAGCAGTCAGTAGAAAGTGACTATGAGTACGATCTGGCTATATTACAGTTTAGTAGCGATACAGATTATGCTGTAGCTAAGATTGGCAGTTCTCTTTTTTTAGAAGTAGGCGAGTCTATTTATGCAGCAGGCTTTCCCTACACTGAAATGGAAGCAAAGACTACATCCAATCGACCTAATAAAATAACTGGACTAGCACTCAAAGAAGGTAGAATATCGATTATTTTGAACCAAGCCCTAGTAGAGGGGTATCAAATTGGCTACACCAATGATGTTAAAAAAGGAATGAGTGGAGGCGCATTGTTGAATAGTCGAGGAGAAGTAGTGGGAATCAATGGCAAACATGCCTATCCTTTGTGGGAATCTCCAGAACTGTTTCAAGATGGTTCGCAACCTTGTCCTGCTCTAGAAAAACTGATTATTCGCTCTAGTTTAGCTATTCCGATTGAAAAAAGTATCGAACTCAATCCTCAGCTAAAGGATATTGCCTCTAGGTCTAATGTAGAGGTTACTCGCCGTTCTAACCTCACATCAGAAGATGCTAAAAAGATTGCGGAAATGCAAGAAGAAGCGATCGCCACAACTGAAAGCTGCGAACAATACGGGGAAGATTTGGTAGACGATCTGCTAAATGGAGAATCACTAGTTGACGGTGAAGAGTAATGCTAAATCCTGTTTTAAAACAAAACTTTAATGTTGTCTAAATCACAAAGGGGTACTAGATGCGGGGATTACCCCTTTCTCGCATGTAGTCACAAAGGCTTTAGCCGCATGTAGTCAGAAGAGTGTAAAACATAGGTTGGGAGTTTGCTAATGCGAGTAAAAATTGAAGATAAAATTTTATTTATTGCCTACGAGGATTTGCCTTTATATAAAAAGGGCGGTTCTATAGTGCGCAATAGCTATTTTTGGGCGTTAAAATCTATTTCGTGCCATAGCTCAAGATATAGAGATTGGGAATACGATTTAGAAGTATGGGTAGCGTTATCGAGAATGCTAGTTTCGTTTGCTGAATCTGGATATTTAAGCGATCGTGAAACCAGTTTGGAATTTTCCTCCGATATGCCTATCCCCGAGCAACTGCGTTTAGTCTCTAGTTATTTATAGGTGAAGATAGTCTTGAATTGAATACGAGCAATCAATGCGGGTTTAACCCGTTTTTGCAGGTTTATTCCTGAAAAATAATAAATTCAACCCTAGTTTTGTAGCTGCCAAATCTTAATCGTTTTATCATCGCTTACGCTGACAATAGTCGAGCCATCCGAACTCAGGGCAATACTGTTAACCACATCATTGTGTCCTTCCAGGGAAGCAAGAGGCTGATAGTCTTCCAAACTCCAAACTCTGATCGTCGAGTCGTCACTACCGCTGGCAACCTTACTACCATCGGGACTGATGGCAACGCTGTTGACCCATCCTTGAGGGGAATCAAACGTGTGCTTTAATTCCCAGGCTTTCCAATCCCAAATCTTAACCGTGCGATCGTCACTACCGCTAGCAATAGTAACACCATCGGGACTGATGGCAACGCTGTTGACCACATCATTGTGTCCTTCAAAAGTTCTTTCTAGCTTTCCCGTGTTTAAATTCCATACTCTAACTGTTTCATCGCTGCTGCCGCTAACCAAAGTATTGCCATCGGCACTAATTGCCACGCTATTAATCCAATCTTCATGACCTGAAAGAGTAAGCACGGATTTTCCTGTATCTACGTCCCAAACCCTGATTGTTTCGTCATCGCTAGCACTAACCGCGGTTCTACCGTCAGAAGTAACAGCGACGCTATTAACTACATTATTGTGACCAGTTAATGTCTGCTCTGATTCTCCAGTCTGTAAATTCCAAACCTTTAGGGTGGTGTCATCGCTGGCACTAATTAGAGTATTGCCATCGGAACTGAGTGCCACGCTATTGATTAAGTCTTCGTGTCCGACTAAAGTTTGCTCTAGTTCGCCAGTTTGAGCGTTCCACACTTTGATCGTGTCGTCCCAACTGCCCGTAATAACTCGCGTATTGTCAGAACTTAAAACTACGCTAGGGACTATATCTTGATGACCTTCTAGATTGCTAGATAAAAGATATTGAGTAGGAAAATCTTTTGGTGGCAGCGCAGCGATTTGGCTTTCTTGCCGCTCTTTGTCTAATTCAGCCTGTTGCTGTTGTTCTGCTTCCCGAGCGAGCTTTTGTTCTTCCGCCTCCAGCTTCGCTTTTTCTGCTGCTGCTTCTTTTTGGGCGATCCGCTGTTGTTCTGCTTCGGCTGCCCTGATACGGGCTTCTTCTGCTGCAATCCGCTTTTCTTCAGCAATCCGCTGTTTTTCTGCCTCTAATGCTTTTTGTTCTTCATTAAGTTCTTCTATTGCCGAGATATAGATATTAATTGGGATACCGCGGCTGATGTCTCTACCTGTAGTGGGATCTCTTTCAGCTTCGCCATTGATTGCTATGAGCATTCCATCTTCGTCTACCACAGCACCGCCACTGCTTCCTGGTAAAGTTTGATTGGAGTAGACCAAAGCATATCCTTCGTCTTCTTCTGGAGCGAGCAAAATATCTTGTCGAATACTTCTTACTTGACCAGAGACTAAATCTAGGTCGTTCTGAATAGCAGGAAAACCCGCTACAAATATGGTTTGTAAAGGAACAACTTCGTCAGAGTTACCAAAATCGGCTGTTGTATATTCTTTATTGCTATCGAAGGTAAGAATCATTAAATCCAAGCCAGGCAGTTCTCGTTTGGATTCTACTTGATGTTTGGTGCCATCGGGGGTTTGCACTCGATACACTCCATCATCCCCAGCAACATGATAGTTTGTCAGGATGGAATAGGTTTGATTTTGGCGTTCTATGATTACCCCTGAACCGTTATTGCCTGTTTGAGCTTGAATTACTTTAACGGTAATATTTCTGGCGATAGAGCTGATTTCGCGTGCGTTCAGGGCGACTACTCTAGTAGGCTGGGAAATCGCCATAGTGGCACTAGCGATCGCAATCAAAAGTTGTTGCCGAAAATTCATGAATCTTACAAATACTGCGATTTTAAGTTTAACTAATAAGCAATAGCTAAATAAATGTACTTTAGGCATCTTCTCAATCGACTAAATTCCGATTTACAGTCGATTGTTCCAATCGAGAAACAGTTGCATATCAACATAAGTCGTACCGTCAATTTCGGAGATTACCGAACGATGTTCGCCTGTAGAAGATGAGTTCTCTGCCTTGAGGGAAATAGTTTCTCTTGCTGCCCAAACCCTTTGGTCTAAAAGCTTGATCAAAGTATCGTTGGGATCTGTACCTGGCTTAAATGTGACTAACAGCCCATCGGGCAAGCATTCCCCTCCCGCATAAGCAGCAACGCAGAGAGCAGGAAGATTGTTGATCGTATCTGCCTTAATATATTTAAGCGTTCCATTACTATCAAATTTTTGAAATCTCTCCGAGACAATCTGACAGCGCTGGGCGGGGGTAAAAGGAGGCGGAAAAGAGCGATCGCTCCAGCGAATTAGAGGTAGTGAACCTCTTTCTGTATTGACAGTAGTAAAAAGCCCATTCTCATCGCAGAAAAAGCGTTCTTGAGCATTTGTAGGCATAATGCTTGAAAACCAAGCGCTAATTATCACGCCCAGTCCAGCGAGGGTTGATATTCGTTGGGTAAATTTGTTCATTAGCGGTTTTGAAGATAAATTTAAGCTGTTAAATTAATAGCCCAGAACTCAAAGGTCAGAAGTTTGCAACGTACAGGATTGCCGAGCATAAGTTACTCGATGTGGCTAACTAGAATTTTAGAATGTAATCAACCCTCTAGTTCGGATAATTCCAACTTTGTTAAATAAGTATCATTTAATTAAGTTTAAAAATGTATTTGTCATAACTCAAGCCTCTCAGCTATCCGTACACCCATATGAAACGAAAGGGTTGGCGGGTTAAAGTCGTTCAAGATTAAGGATATTTAGGAGGTTGAGATAATCTTGGCTATTGGCATGGCGTTTTTTGTTATTGTTTGTAACAATAACTAATTTCAACTTAATCTTTGATTGATGAGCAAGATCTTAATTAGCAACGATGATGGCATTTTCGCGTTAGGGGTTCGTGCTTTAGCTAATACCTTAGTTCGAGCTGGTCATCAGGTGACGGTTGTTTGTCCCGATCGCGAACGCTCGGCTACTGGACACGGACTGACTTTACACCAACCAATCAGAGCTAAGAAAGTAGACTCGGTATTTGACGAGCGAGCGATCGCCTGGTCTTGCTCTGGAACTCCTGCCGACTGCGTTAAATTTGCCCTGAGTGCAGTCTTAGAAACCCCTCCAGATTTTGTTTTTTCGGGCATCAATCACGGTCCCAATTTGGGAACTGATGTGTTGTATTCTGGGACTGTTTCTGCCGCCATGGAAGGTGTTTTAGAGGGAATTCCCAGCGTAGCATTTAGCCTTGCCAGCTTTTCGACAATGGATTTTCAGCCTGCAGCAGACTTTGCGCTTAAATTATTACAAAAGCTATCCGAGATCGACTATCCCAAACCGCCATTATTGAGCGTCAATATTCCCCCCGTGGCAACATCGGAGATTGCTGGCGTAGCGGTTACTCGACAAGGCTTGCGTCGTTACATTGAAAAATTCTCTAAAAGGTTCGATCCGCGGGGTAAAAGCTACTACTGGTTAGAAGGGGAAATTATCGAAGACATCGAACAACCAGAAGACATTAACTTACCGCCGCATATCTTGACCGATGTTCAGGCAATTCGCGATCGCTTCGTGACCATTACCCCTCTGCAGTATAATCTTACCGATGCAGAAATAGTCAAACATCTTTACGGTCGAGATTTGTTTGTCTGACTAGTATGTCTCGGTCTCTAATGCTTTGATAGCGATAAAAATTAAGCATATCCAGCAGTATCGCCACGGTGCTAATAGTTAAACCCAAAGTGACAGTGCCCTGTAACGGATTGCCGTCTCCAAATACAGCCAAAAAGTCCAACATCTGAGATTCCATTTGATGGCTGAGTTCCCAAAAGCCTGGAACATAGCCGATAATGCCCAAAAAAGCGATCGCACATCCTATAAGAGTTACTAAAGCAGCAAAACTGGTAAAAGCGGCAATAAATAGCGAAATAAACAAATTAGACACGGCTTTTAGACGATTGCAGACGAAAGTTTTCAATAAATAAGAATTTAGACTGACTACTCTTATCTACATCTACGATATATGCAAAATTTTGCTTTAGTAGATAATTTTAAAAATCTTAAATATCGATCAACAATCTTGGTTAATATCGATTGCTTTACCGCAATTTAGTTTGTGTGAAAAATAAATTGGTTAAGAACTATATCAACATATCAACTTAGTTGGCAATTTGTCGTTTATTCGCTCTTTTCTGTAAGACTTTATGAGTAATCATCATTTAGGAGTATTACTTTGTCCTGGGAACGTCTGAATAATCGCCAAGCCAATCGACTCCGTCAACACAAGTTTCAGCTAGACTTTCTGGATAATCCTTTATCTTCGGTGATTATTGAATGCGGCAAAACCAAAGTTCTCTGCACTGTTAGCATCGAAAACCGCGTACCCAAATTTTTGCTCAATAGCGGGCAAGGGTGGCTCACCGCCGAATATAGAATGTTGCCAGGAGCGACCAATACTAGGCAATCGCGGGAATTGATGAAGCTTTCTGGGCGAACTCAGGAAATTCAAAGGCTGATTGGGCGAAGTCTGCGGGCGGCAATAAATCTCAAGGGTTTGGGCGAGAAAACCATTACTATTGATGCAGATGTCTTACAGGCTGATGCGGGAACTCGTACTGCGGCAATTACAGGCAGCTACGTTGCTTTGGCTCGCGGCATCGATAAGTTAATCGAAACCAACGAGCTAAAAACGTCTCCATTATTAGAACCCGTAGCGGCTGTCTCTGTAGGTTTGATTAAAGGCAAAGCATTTTTAGATCTGGACTATCAAGAAGATGTAGCAGCAGATGTCGATCTAAATGTCGTAATGAATAAAAAATTAGAATTAATTGAAGTTCAGGGTACTGCTGAGTCTAACAGCATGACGCGATCGCAACTCAACACCATGCTAGATCTAGCAGAAACAGGAATTGCCGAATTGCTCGAAGCACAAAGCAATGCTTTGAGACAAACTTAGTCTATTTCTTTCCCGTTCCTGGCTTTTTATTGCTCCTGACTTGATTGGTGCTGTATTGCTGAGAAACCAATCCTTTTAATAAATAAAGCAGGTGACTTTCTAGCTGTGGTGCTAGCTTGATTGGCAAGCCATCCGATTCGAGGTTGACATCTCTTTGGGGAAAGGGGATATCGATTTGCTGTTCGCGAAAAATTTCTTCAATTCTAAAATACAGATCGCTTTTTAGTGGTGCTTGGCGACTGGGATCGGATGTCCAAATTAATAATTCAAAATCAAGTGAGCTATCTCCAAATTCAGTAAAAAATACTTGAGGGGCAGGATTTCGCAGTACTTCTAAATGTTCTTCTGCTGCCTGTAAGAGGGCGGATTTAACTTTTTTGACATCCGAACCATAAGCTACTCCAATCTGTAAATGAAGACGCGTTACGCTACGACGATGATTCCAGTTGATTACCTCCTCGCTCAAAAGACGAGAATTAGGTACGATAACCGAAATGCGATCCAAGGTTTTAAGCACGATGCTACGAGTACGCACTTCTTCGACGACTCCCAGATGACTGCCAATTTGAATAAAATCTCCTACCTGCACAGAACGCTCGAATAAAAGTACGATACCACTAGCAAAGTTACGGGCAATATCCTGCAAACCAAAACCAATACCTACGCCTAAAGCACTACCAATCAAAGCAAGAGAGCTAAGGTCTAAACCATAAGTCTGTAGCAAAATTACTATAGATAGTGCAATTAGACCATATTTGATTATGGTTGAAATAATCTCTTGCGAACCTCTAGTCATTCTGGTTACTTGCAAGACTTTGGTGCGCAAAATATTAGCAATGTAGGTGCTGATGGCGATCGCGGCGATCGATAAGCCAACAAAAACCAGCAGCTCGATAATCGAAAAATCATCTCCACCCAAATTGAGAATAGATCTGTTGAAAGTAACGACGACTATACTGTACAAAACGTACATAATTTGCCGCGTCCAAGGAAATAAGCTCAAAATGGCAAAACTCGTCCCAACCCAAAGTGCGAGTTGAGCAAAGCCTAATTTAAGACGGAACAGAGTGGTGAGATTTGAAGGTTGGGAGCTAGTATTACTGGGAAGTCCAGGAATGATTTTCTGAATCGCTTGCCTGAGTGGATAGGTTTGAAGCTGATTGAGCAATCTCGTACCCAGCAGTCCCAAGATAAACAGCAAAACAGCAAATGCACTCTGGCGTTGTAGATAACTCGTACTTCTTTCCTTTTTGCCTAAGGTGATCGCTCCTTCTATTTTTCGTTTGAGATCGATCGCCGTTTCGCGGTTAGATTTTTTACCGATCGTATCTTCTTTGGTAATTGTAAACAGATAGCGTCTTTCCCTAGAAGCCGAAGATAAAGGCGCGTCAGCAGAGTTTTCTGAGGACGACCGAGCAAACTCCAAATAAAGTACGGGCAGCCTTTCTCTCTCTTCAATGACCACTCCTGTAAAATTTTCACTTTGAATTGCTTCAATTAATTCTTGGTGAATTAGATCGGCTCTCTCTCCCGCTGTATTGGCGCCAACTTTGCCCACAGAAAAAATATACCTGCCATCAATAGCAATAGGAGCTTTGGGAATGCTGGGATCTGTATAAATGTTTAGCTCTTCGTAGGTTACATTATCAAAAAAGAAGTGATTTAAATCCGATTGAGTAGAGCTTATACCAGCATCTAAAACCAAAATGATCATAGATACTATCCCTACTATTGCCATTTTGGAGACTTGTTTCCACCGCATCGACGCTCTTTATGCTACCCGAGTAATTATTCTATAAATACATATTTTCTTTATGTTAATCTGGTTTGGTCTTCTCGGAAAACTCAGCTCATTTTCAACAGCTAAAAAATTAGTAGATGTGGGCTTAAATAGAGTTACTATCTACACATCTTCAAAACCTTACATTTAAATACTTCTGACTACATGCGGCGTTTATCCTCGAATGGGGAAACTATACGCCTTTGTCCTAAAGGACATTGTGCCCTTGTCCCAAGGGATACCGCTTCGCATATGGTATACCGCTTCGCATATGACTCCTGACTTCCGCCCTAAAGGATTAGTTGCGGCTAACTAAACGCCTTACTTTCGGTCTCGAAGCGATACTAGTCTGATTCTGTTTCTTGATAATGTATTCTAGTTCCCGCCCACTGTAATTTCTCTCTTAGGGTTTGATAAAAAGAGTAGCTTTCACGCAGAATAATAAAGTGAGCTTCACAGTCTGCTATCTTAATTGCTACCTGCTGACCTGGCCAAATTGTTGTTCCCAATGCTCCATCTGTCCATAGCTTGGTATTTTTCTCATAGTCTCGAATAGGACGAACCCCTACTACACTACCAGGAGGTAGCACCAAAGGACGACCAGAAAGACTTAGAGGGCAAATTGGCGTGATGGCGATCGCCCACATGCCAGGATGTAGAATAGGACCATTGGCAGAAACAGTATATCCTGTAGAACCTGTAGGGGTAGCGACGATTAGACCATCTCCGCTATATTGATCTACTATCTGTCCGTCAGCTTCTAGCTCCAAAATAGAAGTGGGCATGCGATCGATACTAGCAGGTTTAATACACATCTCATTGAGACAATAGTAGCGATCGCCTACTGGAATAAGTTTATTACCCTCATCTTCGTATAGCTGTGCTTGGAGCATCATACGCTTTTGCACTGCATATAAATCTGAGTCGATTCGCTCCCAAATTGCTTCAGAATCTTGAAATAGTTCAAAAGGCTCGGTTAAAAAACCAAGATGTCCGCCAACATTTACTGCCAAAATAGGGATTCCCTCTGGGGCTAAGTTTCTGGCTGCGGCTAGAATCGTTCCATCTCCCCCCAGCACTATTGCCAAATCGATTTTTGCTGTAGAAGAAGCCAAAAAAACGGGATAAGGATTGTCTCTTATGCCACTAGGTCCAATCAAAACTTGACAATGGCGATTTTCTAATTCTCGAGCGCATTTTTCTGCCCACTGTTTGCTGTTTTGATCACCTTCTTTGTAGGCAATAATTGCGCGGTTTAATTTCACTATGTTCTGAATCTGA
>JBCDCO010000108.1:0-17353 GCA_039181635.1 Cyanobacteria bacterium P01_G01_bin.19
AACAACTTTTGATGCCGCCGATGCTCATCAAAGAGAACTGCAAAATCAATTGATTCGGGAATTGGCAGCGGTAGAAACTGAATCTAACTCTGTTGGAGCGCAGCAGCAAGGGCAAAAACTCAACCACATCGGCGATCGCCTTAAGTATAATCTAACAGTCGAAACCCGATCTGACTAATGATTAGAAGACCAAATAAATGGGAGTTAGACTAATGAACAAAATAATCTGGGGACTAGCAGTATTCGTTATAATTCGCTGGTGTATTTAAAAATCCTGTAATTTCAATCAAAAGCAAATGAAACTAAGATTTTTATTCAAAGATTTTGTTTGGGGAGTGCTAGCGGGGCTTTTATTTGGTTCTATTTTTTGGAGCTATACAGCATATTTTGATGTTAAGATACCTTTACTCCAGCTAGCACTAGGAATATCCTTTATTACATTCGGTTTTGGTATTATTGCTGGAATGATTGGCATTAAAAAGCTACTAGACAATCTTCCTAATATCAATTTGTAATCTCTATTACTATGACATATTATGTCTATTTACTTAGAGATAATTCGAAGTAGCAATATGCAAAAAATCAACAATACCAGAAGTTACTTAAGCAAGTTTTTTACGCGATCGCCTGTCGAGAAAGCGACGAAAAATTCGATAGTTGGCACGAACCAAATCTAAAACAAAATAGGGCAGTCTAAATCTATGCCAAGCAAAGAAAGGTAAGTAAAAATGGTAGTAAGCTTTGGTCAGATCTGACCACGCCAAACAAGGTTCCTTGCGCAAAAAATCGGATATATCGACAACCAATCCTTTTCCCTCAGACATCATAACGTTACGCCCGTGTACATCGTGAGGATATAATCCGCGACTACGAGCATATTCTAAAGCGCGATCAATATCTTCAATTACTTGTCGAGGAATTTTCAAACCCTGATGCAGACAGTCATACAAAGTTACCCCGTGCAGTCTTTTTAGTACCAAAAAGTCTGGTTCGGCATAGAAGCAGGTTGAATAGGCAGGATGGACACCCAAGCGACGATATACTTCTACCTCTTCTGACCAACCAGAACGTCCAGGAGCATATACTTTTACCACCAAATCACGATAATCTGCATGATAAAAGACGGCAGCATAGTTTCCCGTTCCTAGAAGTCGCCAAGGCTCTACAACTCGATGCACGACAACAGGATTGTGCGGCTTGATGCTCTCCAGTTCTAGATCGGGAAGCAGTTCTTGATGAATACTATCGACTAATAGCTGTAAATCTTTTTGATTTTGGCAAGACTCACTGTCAACAACAAATTCACCCTGGTAAAGTGCCATAAATGCAGATCTATTTAAAAAATAATACTATTAACTCTTATTCTAAAAGTTGCAAAGGTTAATTTATGGTCAACGTTTAACCGCTTCTTTTCATTCCCAGACAATTAAAATTTTGTGATGAAATTATAGCCAGTTGCCGATCGCAATAAACGATGCCCAATAAGCGGGATGTAGATTTTGCTCGATTAAACTCAACTGTGCTTTTTGTAATGCTTTTGCCTTGCCGATCGCAGGATCTTGCAGGTTGGCATAAAACTGTTGGACTAACTGAGGTGTAATACTATCATCTAGCGACCACAAAGAGGCGATCGCGCTTTTAACTCCAGCCCTTACTGCTACCCCCGCTAAACTCAATGTAGCTCTTTCGTCACCCAAAGCCGTCTCACAGGCGGTTAGAGACAGTAGCTCGATCGGTTCTGATTCCTGGGATGCGTTGCGCAAGAGGCGATCAAGTTCCTCAATGCCAATCGTTTTGTTATTGCCCGCAATTAAAAAAGTATCTTGAGGTTCTGTGCCAAATTTTCCGTGGGAAGCAATATGAACGATGGAATAGTTTTCTAGTGCCAATTCCTGCCCAAAGCGATCGCGAGTAAACTGTTCGTTTAATAGTAATTTGCTATTTTCAAATTCTCGCTCGATCTGGTTAATTTCTCGACGAACCTGGGGTAATGGGGGATAAACCAGTCCATCAATCGTAGAACCATCAGTCAAACCCAAGGCTAGTACTCGATGATTGCTACGTTTTTTAGAAGTAGATTCGGTAACGCTCAAACTAGGAGTGATAGCAATGGCGTATTTTTCAATTAGGTATTGTTTGCCGTCGTACAATGCAGACATAGGTACGTTACGTAAAATGCCATCCTGCACGAACACTAAAGTGTCTATCTTTCTCCGTTCCAAATCCGAGGCAAATGGTGCGAGCATCAAATCGTAGAGCGTTTTGGCTATTTTCGGATTGTATTGATTGTCGTACCATCTCACCAAGCCTTCATTAAAAGCAACGATCTCTGTTCTTAAAGTTTCGCGATCGCGATCAAGCCAAACCAGAGTGCGATCGCCATTGGGAAAGCTGGCAACGAGCGCTGTTTTTTGAGGTAGCATAATGGAATGAAATATAGCCACAGCATCGTTTTGATTTATTTCTGCGTCCCTTTCTACCTCTTTGATCGCGCAGTCATTACCAAAGTAGTTTTGTAATTCGGCTAGCTGGAGAGAATCAAAAACCTCTAAAACTAGATTCAAATTCTCGTTAGCAGCAGCAATCGGCTTATCTGTCGGTATTTGTTCCAGCATTAGGGCGATCGCTTCGCGATAAATTGGCTCGACTGTATCGCGAAAATCAAACTGAATATCTCTGTTTGCCGTGAGAATATCTTGCCGAATGCTATCCAAGGTAGCGATCGCTCTTTGATAAAGATTAATTGCTGCAGTAAGGTTTCTTTGCTGTCTGAATATTCTTCCTGTCTGCCATTCCCAAAGATACAAACTATCTTTTGACTGTAGTTCTTGCTCGGCTAACCATCGAGCGTTCTGAGTGAGCTGTAAAGCCTGTTGATAGTCGCGATCGCATTCATACCAATGTCCCAATTCTCCTTTAGCAAAGGATAACGAACGAAAATCACCCAATGTTTTGGCTTGTGTTGCTGCCTGCTCTAGCAATTCTTTTGCCTGAGAGCGGATAGACGAACCATAACATGTATTGGGCGAAGCTGATTTTGGCTGTAGCAGCTTGGCTAAATTTATAGTTGCGTAAACTTTATCTGTAGTTGTCGGAATCTCTGATAATAAAAATAATGCTTGCTTTAGCCTTTGTGCAGCCATCTTACTATCTTCAACACGATAATAAATCGGCAAAGAATTAATAATTACTTTTAGCTGTGCGGTTCGATCGCCTTGTTTCTCAGCTAACTGTAAACTGGCAGATAAATATTCAAGGGCAGTGCGATCTTTGTCAGAGCCTTTAGTTTTTAACTGGGTGGTTAAATTATTACTGCCAAAGTCTTCTCCTCTTTTTTTGGCTGAAATTGCCCGACGGTAGTCAACCTGAGCCAGGCTGCTGTAGGTATTACCCAAACTATTTAAAGCGGAAATCTCTAACTGAGTCAGATTAGCTCTTGCAGCCAGATTTAAACTATGCTTTAAATAATCGAGGGCAGGTTGGTAATCCCCGCGAAGACGATAGGTTTCTCCCAAACTCCCTAAGGCAGAGGCTTCTCCCAACTTATCCTGCTGCTGACGGGCGATGCTAATGGCACTGTCTGGCGAACATTCATCGGTATCGACTCCACACAAGATGGCGATCGCCTGCTGATGTTGTCCGAGACGAGCGTATGTTTGAGCCTGTTCTGTAAGCGATCGCTCCAACTGCTTTTTGTTGCCCAATTGCTGGTAGAGAGCGATCGCCTGCTGCCAATAATCTAAAGCGCGATCGTTTTTTCCTAGCTGTTGATAGGCTCTCGCCAAATTTTCGACGATTATGGCTTTTGCGTTTGACCGTTCTTCCGAATCGTATTTATCTAATGCTGTTTGCCAAGAAGCGATCGCCGCTTTAACCCGTCCATTCTGATATAGTTCTACCCCTTGTCTCACCAAAGCGTTTGTTTCGGGTTGTGCCGTAACAATATTCCCCCACCAAAGGCAAACTAATAAAGCAATCAAACCAAAAATATAATACTTACGAAACATAAGTTTGGGGTGAATAAAGATCTACTAAAACAAAACAATGGCTATCTTTCTTGATTTTGTAAATATTCTTGATAAAAGTATGAATTTATTGCGCTAACAATTAAATCTAAATCGATCTGTCTAATAACTGATAACTAATAAATATGCCCTGATTTAAAAGATCGGGGTAAATAACCACATGAAAACTAGGATCAAAGAGTGAAAATACGGTGCTAAAATCTACAAAAAATGATATAAACACTGTTTTCAAACAAACTCGACCATAATTACATTGGTGGTTGACTACAATCACACTTACCAGGTAACTATTATGGTTCAGCCCTCTGCAAACGAGCAATACATGCTAGAAATGATCAATCGCGCTCGTCTCGATCCTACCGCAGAAGGAAACTCGTACAATATCACGGTCACCAATGCCCCCGTGCAACCATTGGCATTTAATGAATTTTTGATCGACTCCTCTCTATCTCATGGTCAGTGGATGATCGATGAAAATAAGTTTCAACATGTGGGCGTCAATAACACTAGTCCCAAACAACGCATGCAAAATGCAGGCTATCAATTTAGTGGTAGTCAAGCTTCAGGAGAAAATATTGCCTATCAGCCTACATTTGGAACTGTTGACGAAACTTATTTTACCGAACTGCTTCACAAAGCTTTGTTTTTAAGCTCTGGTCATCGTTCTAACATTCTTAGTTCGAGCTATCGCGAAATGGGTATTGGCAACAAAATTGGGTTCTTCCAAGGCTATAACTCTTTGGTAATTACTCAAAATTTTGCTAGATCTGGCACAGATGTTTTTTTGACGGGTGTGGCATATGACGATTTAGTTACTGACGATGATTTTTACACCGTAGGTGAAGGTTTATCTGGTATCGAAGTCGCAGCAACTAACACTAGTAATGGTAATTCCTACAGCACCGATACTATGAATGCTGGTGGTTATCAAATGGTGCTACCTCCAGGGACTTATAACGTCGGCTTCTTTGATAATGGTCAGTTACTCGGAGATCTAGAGCAAGTTACGATCGCTTCAGAAAATATCAAGCTAGATCTCAATACCAATAATATTGTGGTTCCCGATCGCAGCGGCAACGATACAATTTATGGCAGCGGTGGCAATGACTATCTTTATGGCGAAGCGGGGAGCGATCGCCTTTACGGATATGCTGGGAACGATCTATTAAATGGCGGTGCGGATAACGATTCTCTTTACGGTCATGATGGAGATGATACTTTAATTGGCGGTGCTGGCACAGATCGCGTGCTTGAATTTGCCGATGTCAATTTCACCTTGACCAATAGCCAGCTAACAGGAAGAGGTACGGATAGTCTCAGTCAAATAGAGCAAGTCTTTTTCAAAGGTGGAGCTAGCAGCAATACATTTAATGCAAGCAACGCATCTCAAATTAACGTTACTCTCGATGGTGGCGGCGGACACGATACTCTAATTGGTGGTGCGAATGGCGATATCTTGCTTGGTGGAGGAGGCGACGATCTACTAGAAGGTGGTGATGGAAACGATCGCCTATCTGGTCACAATGGAAACGATTTACTAAAAGGTGATGATGGAAATGATCGTCTATTCGGTAATAATGGAAATGATCTGCTAGAAGGTGGCAATGGAAACGATCGTCTATTCGGTAATGATGGAAATGACACTCTTATAGGCGGTCAGGGAGTAGATTTAGCGACTGGCGGAGCTGGTTCCGATGTTTTTGCTTTAGAGCAAAACTCAGACAAGATAACTATCATTGATTTTCAAGATGGCAGCGACATGCTCGGTCTGACTGGTTCTCTTGGTTTTAGCGATCTGAACATCATTAACCATAGTGTACAAACTGGTGTTGTAATTCGAGACTCGAGTAACAATGATGAGGTTTTAGCCTATCTCCGCAATGTTGATGCTGCTAATATCTCTGTCAGTGACTTTACCTCTTTGTAAATTATCTAAGTCATACACTTAGATGTTAAATGGCAATTATTAATGCTCTTATTTTAAAAGCCGCTATGTCTTTAGCGGTTTATTTTTTGCTTAAAAATTTCCAAAGAAAAAGGTTTTGGGAGTCTTGCCGTGTTTCGACCCCAAAACCTTTCTCTCTTACACTTACTCCTCACACACAATTAATAGTTTACGGGCTACACCAGAACTATGTGTGGTTTTAGTGCCAGTTTATATATCGTCATAATATTGGCTAAGGATTACAAGCGTAGATTTACCCCACTACGGAAGGCTCTTTCTCTTTGGTATCAAAAAAGGCTTTCAAAATACTTTCTGCCATTTGAGGACTGCTTAAACCCAAACTCGCCTTCGACTGATCGGGAGTAGCATGATCTACCAGAAGATCTGGGACGCCAAAACGCTTGACTGGAACATGAATGTTTTGCTCTTGGAGTGCTTCTAATACTGCCGATCCAAAACCACCCATGAGGCATCCTTCTTCCATAGTAACAACTTTACCGATACGTTTGGCAAGAGGCGCAATTAAATCTATATCCAGGGGTTTGACAAACCTAGCATTAACTACAGTCGCTTCGATACTGTGTTCGCTCAAAATCTCTGCTACCTGTAGTGCTGGATATACTTGAGTACCATAGCCAACCAGCAATAAATCATCACCGTTGCGGAGAATTTCTCCTTTACCGATTTCAATAGCTTCCCATCCTTCTTCCATCAAGGGTACGCCTACACCGTTACCGCGAGGATAGCGCATGGCGATCGCACCTTTATCGTAGTTAATGCCCGTAACTACCATTTGCTGCAATTCTGCCTCGTCTTTAGGAGCCATAACTACAATGTTAGGAATACAGCGCAGATAAGCAATATCGTACATTCCTTGGTGAGTCGGACCATCCGCCCCCACAATTCCCGCTCGATCTAGGCAGAAGAATACGGGTAATTTTTGGATGCAGATATCATGAATAATTTGATCGTATGCCCGCTGTAGAAAAGTAGAATAAATTGCCGCTACAGGCTTAATGCCTTCACAAGCCATACCTGCTGCTAAAGTCACGGCATGCTGTTCTGCAATGCCTACATCTACATATTGTTTGGGCAGTTTGCGCTGCAAAATATCTAAACCCGTACCCGTTGCCATCGCCGCAGTAATGCCCACAATTTTAGAGTCATTCTCTGCCAGGGTAGTAAGAGTATCGGCAAACACCTTTGAGTATTTAGGCGGTTTGGGCTTGGTGGCAGGAATAGCTTTGCCCGTAGCTAAATTAAAGGGACTTTGAGCGTGATAGCCTACCTGATCTTTTTCGGCGATCGCATAACCCTTGCCCTTTACTGTGGCGACGTGAACTAATACAGGACCAGGAACTTTGTGAGCCTGTTTAAAAGTAGATATTAGCTCTACTAAATTATGACCGTCAATCGGACCAAAATATTTAAAGCCTAATTCTTCGATTACTGCGCCTACTTTGGGTACTGCTAAGCGTTTCATTCCCTCCTTAACCCTTTCCATTTCAGGAGTTAAAGACTCGCCAAAGAAAGGCAACTGTTTAAATTGCTCTTCCAAATTGTCTGAAAGGAACTGTACGGGATCTGATAGACGGACTTTGTTGAGGTAGCGAGAAATCGCGCCGACGTTGGGCGAGATGGACATTTCATTATCATTCAACACCACCATCAAGTTAGTATTGGGCAAATGTCCTGCATGGTTGATCGCTTCAAGTGCCATTCCTCCTGTCAAGGCACCATCACCGATAATAGCGACGCATTTAAAATCCTCACCTCTGGCATCTCTTGCCATTGCCATACCCAAGGCTGCAGAAATACTAGTAGAAGCATGTCCCGCGCCAAAGTGATCGAATTTGCTTTCACCAATCTTAAGATATCCAGCTATTCCATCTTTTTGACGTAGGGTGTTGAATTTTTTGTATCTACCCGTCAATAGCTTATGGGGATAAGCCTGATGTCCGACATCCCAGATGACCTTATCTCGGTCTAGATCTAAAGTTTGATAGAGAGCAATAGTTAATTCTACAACGCCTAAACCTGGAGCTAAATGACCTCCGCTGGTGGCGACAGTTTCTAAATGTTTTTCTCTTATTTGGCGGGCGACATCCTCTAGTTGGCGGATTGATAAACCGTGCAACTGGTTGGGGTGAGTTATTTCGCTTAAATGCATACTGCCGTTTTCTCTAATAACAGATTATTTATTTTCTCATTGAGATAATTATCCTACTTTCTCAGTACATAAAGTGAAAATTGGATACTTTTCTCAAAATTTTGGTTCAAAGATGATGCTTATCAAAAAGCTCTTAGCTCTTAGCTCTTGGCTTTTAGCTCTAAAAATTACTTAATTTAACTTTAATTGGATAAAACATATTCTGATTTTTGTCTAAATATCGAGTAAATTATGCCAGGCTAAATTGAATTACTAAAATATATTTTTGTCTATACTTATTTTAGTTTTTTGATAGATGAATTAGCTATGTTTTTTTCTCAATAGCAAATTCAACCTGTAAAGTTTTAGACATAATTTTGCTCGATTTTTGAGTGCGGCTTTTAAATATACCAGATTTACAACTATTCGGCGGCAGAAGACCTAAATTTAGGCAAATTCTCTCCTTTGCCTTTCCCCCTTAACCTCAAACAGTTATCTTAGGAACTGTGGGTTTCCAAGTGAATACGGTTTATATGAGCAATATTCTTTACGACAAGATACCTTCTGTCGATTTAAGCGATTTTACTTCTGGCGATCGCACGCGAAAAAATAATTTTGTACGGCAGTTAGGAGAAGCCTTTCAAAATATTGGTTTTGTGGCAGTCAAAAATCATGGCTTGTCTGACGAACTGACAGAGAGATTATATGCTGCAATTCAGGATTTTTTTGCTCTATCAGAAGCTGACAAGCTAAGGTATCGAGTTCGAGATCTTGGAGGGCAAAGAGGCTATACTGCCAAAGGACAAGAACATGCAAAAGGTAGAGATGTTGGCGATCTCAAAGAGTTTTATCACGTAGGACAGGAAATCTCCGCCGCCAGTAGAGTGGAATTAGGATACCCTGCCAATATTTTTCCTACAGAAGTGCCTGAGTTTGCCAGTACTACAGTAGAAGCATTTAAAACTTTGTCAGCTACGGGAATACAAATTTTAAGAGCGATTGCTCTGTACTTAGGATTAGATGAGTTTTATTTTGACAGCAAAGTAAGACAAGGCAATAGTATTCTTCGGGCAATTCACTATTTTCCTCTCGATAATCCTCAAGATTTACCAGAAGGGGCGGTCAGAGCAGCAGCTCATGGAGATATCAATCTAATTACCTTGTTGATAGGTGCAAGTGCTGAAGGGTTACAAATTTTGCGAAGAGATGGGGTGTGGATACCCGTGACAGCATTACCAGACCGCATAGTTGTTAACGTTGGCGACATGTTGGAGAGATTGACCAATAAAAAGTTAAAATCGACAGTTCATCGCGTGGTCAATCCTGACTTAGAATTATTAGGAACGCCTCGCTATTCTATTCCATTTTTCCTGCATCCAATTTCTACCATGGATCTTAGCTGTTTGCCTTCCTGTATTGATCGAGAGCATCCTCAACAGTTTGCTGATATTACCGCTGGAGAATTTCTCAATCAACGTCTGCGAGAAATCGGTTTGATTGGCAGTTAAAAACCGTCGATCAATCGATCCAATTTTTTGCCCTAACAACTGCTTTCGACCACTGGGTAAAATTAGCCTGGGCTTGAGCTTGTCCCGCGCCTGGCTCGAATACTTTGTCCACTTGGCGATCGCTAATTAATTTCTCATAACTGTTCCAAAAGCCAATCGCCAAACCAGCTCCAAAAGCCGCACCTTGTGCGGTAGCGTCTAGAATCACAGGGCGTTCTAGAGGAACTCCCAACGCATCGGCTTGAAACTGCATCAAAAAGTTGTTTTGAGCTGCGCCACCGTCAATTTTGAGTAGGGATATGGGACTGTCGCTATCTTTATTGACGGCTTCGACTACTTCCTTTACCTGATAGGCGATCGCTTCTAAAACCGACCGCACCATATGCTCCTTCTTTACGCCCCCAGTAATACCCAAAAAAGCACCGCGAGCTTTCATATCCCAATGAGGCGCACCCAAGCCGCTTAGTGCGGGAACAAAATAAACACCGTCAGTATTGTCCACCTGGAGAGATAGAGCTTCAGTTTCGGCTGCGTTACCAATTAGTTTTAAACCGTCTCGCAGCCATTGAATTGCCGCACCAGTGGTAAATATTGCCCCTTCCAAAGCATAATTAGTCTGAGATGGAGTACTCCAAGCTACCGTAGACAAAAGCTGATTGTCAGATCTAGTTACCTTTGTTCCTGTTTGAGCTACTAAGAAACACCCCGTACCATATGTACACTTTAACAACCCAGGGCGATCGCAACCGTGAGCGAACAAAGCAGCCTGTTGATCGCCAAAGATCGCAGCGATAGGAATGGCTTCCCCCAGTAAGTCTTGGTCAGTATTCCCAAATACGTTCATGCTTGGCTTAATCTCTGGCATGATTTGGCGAGGAATGCCAAACAAGTCTAGCAAGGAATCATCCCAATTACCCGTATCCAAGTTCATCAACATAGTGCGACTGGCATTACTGATATCCGTAGCATGAACTTTGCCACCTGTTAGATTCCACAAAGCCCAAGTATCTATCGTGCCGCCCATCACATTATCCCAGTTAGTGTTGGGTTTGTTTTGCTTGACCCAATCAATTAGCCAAGACAGCTTAGTGGCAGAAAAATAAGCATCCAAGACCAAACCTGTTTTTTGCCGAACGATCTCAGCTTTTCCGAACGCCTTCAGGCGATCGCATTCATCTGCTGTACGTCGATCTTGCCAGACTATAGCTTTGTGTAGCGGTTCTCCTGTAGTTTTATCCCACAATAGGCAAGTTTCTCTTTGCACTGTCAAACCAACCGCTGCAATTTCTGTAACGTTTGCTTGATTATCGGCAATTACTTGCTTAATCCCTGCCAGAACATCCTGCCAAATTTCATTAGCATCGTGTTCTAACCACCCTGGTTGAGGATAATGTTGAGTTAATTCTTTATAAGCTTGACCGACGACATTCCCCTGACGATCGAATAAAATTGCTCGATTACCTGTAGTGCCCAAATCTAAAGAGAGAATATACTTTTTGTCGGTCATAAAAGATACCAAAATTCTGCTTAATATAAGTAGGTTTACAATAAACCATCTGCTTAATCATATTTTGTTAGATTTTTTTAGGAATTTCACTGCTGAGTTATTACCAGACAAATAAAAGCTCTAGATATTCTAGAGCTTCTTTAATTTCTATGAATTTGAATATAAATTGTCTATCGACGGTCTTGCGAAAGCAAATTTTACTTACTGCTGGTAGTAGTAAACAAACTATTGTAGGTGTTGTACACTGCTTGACTTAGAGGAGTCAGAATGTTGGTTATAAAAGCTTCGACAGTATCGGGCTCGGGTTGAGATGCTACTTGCTCTTGGGGAGGCAATGGCTGCGGTGCGGGAGTATTAACCTGACCAGGAGCTTGACCAGGAACATTGGTTGGGGGCAAAGTAGCAACATTCTCCAATACTTGAGGATTGGGGTTGTTGCTCATATAGATATGTTGAATAGCACTACCTTGATATAGGCGTTTGGTAAACTGCCAATCTGGATTTAGCTCTATTTTCATAGGGGCTTCGATTAAGCCATTAGTACTGCCAATAACCTGATCGGGATACCGAGGATCTTGATGATCGGCAATTAGCTGTAGTCTGCCATTCTTTTCTACCAAGTTAAGCATATAGGCTACTTTGTCATCTTTACCGTTGACTCTTAGAGAGTAGCCGTTGGTATCGACAGCTTTGAGACAGTCGTTAGTATGGTCGAAGTTGAGCAGTTTTAAATCTACAGTAGTAGGATATCTGCCCGATTCACTCCAGCATTCTTGTTTGCCAGGGATTTGTTCGATGATAGCTAGTTTATATCTTCTGTAGTTATAGGGTACTGCTACGGCTACAAATTTATCTTGGTCTACTGCAAACTCGTCGAATTGAGTAGCATTAACGGGCTTAATCGGTGCGATCGCACTAAGACCAATAGTTGTCACGGCAGCGAAAGCAACAGGAAGTGATAATTTCATATTTAGAGGGATACTTTAGATTAGCTGAGAATTTGATAATTAAGTAATTACTTTGAATATTAAAGCAGTTTTACCAGATTCAAATTATGAGTGTAAAGTACTAGAAAAAATTCTAAACACTTGTTATTTACAGACGAATAGCGTTCTGAAAAATTGCTTTTGATACACAAAAATTTACAACTTTTATTATCGCGTATTACATTTTCAGTTTCGACTGCAAATCTTACTCGATTTGTAGTGGCTTATTGCCTTAAATATACTTACGATTCTTTAGCCAAAATTATGCAAATATTTCAGTCAATCGAATCGGTCATAATTACTTTTTCCAGCTCGACAAATCTGGTGTTGCTAGCAATGCTTGGCTCAAACTGTCGTGAATCAGACCGTTAGTCGCCAAAATACGACCAGAACCGATATCTAAGGGAGTACCATCATAAGCTGTAACTTTACCTCCCGCCTCTCGCACAATAACGATTCCTGCCGCCATATCCCAAGGCTGAATGCCTCTTTCCCAGTAGCCATCGAGCCTACCACAGGCAACTGCAGCCAAATCCATGGAAGCACAACCAAGACGACGCACGCCTTGAGTAAGATGAGTCAGATGGCAAAACTCGGCGTAGTTGTTATCTGTGGTTTCACGGCGATCGTAAGCAAACCCAGTAATGAGAAGACTTTTACTCAGTTCTGCTGTTTCCGATACTTGGATCGGGATGCGATTGCAGGTTGCACCCAAACCCTCTGCGGCGAGGAACAATTCATCGCTAAAAGGATTATAAACCGCACCTACTGCGGGAACACCATCAATCATCAGCCCCACAGATGTGGCGACTAAAGGTAAACCATGAGCATAGTTTGTCGTACCATCGAGGGGATCGATCGCCCATAAATATTTACTATTGGCATTGCCTAAAGATCCTGATTCTTCAGCCAGTATTTGATGGTCTGGCAAATGCCGTTCGAGTACTTTTAAAACTTCTGCTTCGGCTAGCTTATCCGCTTCGGTTACTAAATCTCCTTGACGACCTTTTTCCCGAACATTATTAAATTTACCCCAACGATCTTTTAATACTGCACCCGCAGCTAAAACAGATTCGGTTGCCACATCTAGGAAAATTTGCAGTTGTTCTTGGGTAGGTTGAGTCATTTTTTTATATCAGTTATGGACTGTTAGATAGAGACAAGGCTTACCTTACCTCATCTGTAGGGTTATTGTTTAGTTTTCGAGCGGAATTGGCTGGGAGTTTGGCGTAATGCTTGTTGGGGATTCCAGATCCCGTAACCCATCAAGCGAGCATATTCCTGAGCGTGCATTAGCAGCTTACTATATGCATGAGGATAGTCACTGTTGGCTAGAACACAACCTTCTTTTACTAGCTTTTGACTGATTAAAGTATCGTTATGCCATATATGGGCATTAATTCGATTGAAGCGATCGCTCTCTAAACTGTCGGTTTCTAATTCGACTGACATATCCAGAATTAATTCAGACAGTCTTTCTTTTGACTTTCTTCCCCAAGGAGACTGACGTAAATCTGGCGCATCGATACCAGTAATTCTGACCTTGGTTGCTTTTGATGTTTTAGTTAAAACTACTTCGACAGTTTGACCGCTAAGTACTCGCGCTACTTTACCAGAGTAAAAGCCGTGATGCTCGACCTGAGAATTACAGCCAAATAAAAAAGAAAAACAGATACAGGCTAACAACAATTTGAACATCATAAACGCGATCGCAACTAAATTTTTTCTTGAAATCAAGCTCGATCCTAATAACGCTTAAAGCGATCGTCAAAATTAGCCTTTCTTACTAATAAGTCGTCTAAAAAGTAAATTTTGTTACCTTTAAATCAGATTTCACACTTAGATAACAGAGTGCAAACTATTGTGATTTCGTTGGACTAAATTTGCTATCGATTAGCAATTGAGACTTTTCAGATATCCTCTAAGGTCTTAGACCAAATTAATCAATTGTTCATTGATAACTATCTGTATTTATTATTTGATACTTCTTTCTTGAAAATAACATCAGTAGTTAATCGAGAAAATAATTTATTTACTAAAGACTAATAATCCATGTATTCTCAATAAATTTACCTGTTTATTTTATCTTTTGTTGCTTTCTTGTCTGGATTTTAAGTTAGCCTAATCTATTTGTTGCCAGATACTATCCAAAGAGTCAATATTTTGACTAATTTCCTCTTTCTGACTAGTCTCTTCTTTTTCAGGCTCGAATTGAACTACGAATTTAATTTTTCCTTTTCTCCATCCTTTATGTTCGCGATCGTGTCTCAACACTTCGCACTCAATACTGTTACTGAAAATTTTTGAATTATTTTTATCTTCAGCACTTTTATTTGTGTATTCTACATATTCTTCAAGTAGCTGCTGAAGTTTGAATGTGTCACCCGAAGCAAATTTCCCTTTGCTTTGACCGATTACAGAAACTACATCATTAGTATTCAAAATTTCCATAAGTTTATTAGCAATCAATTTATGTTTAATTAATATTAATATCAGCTAGAGTTTTTGCAATCCATCTCTTCAAATACATTAATTAGCTGATGACCTTCCGAGATAGCTTAAAATGTTGGTGAGATAGTAGATTCATGTCGGCTTGATGGCGATATACTGCTTTTTTTAGAATTCCCCAAGAAAGAAATTTATTAATTGTTTGAATCAAAATATCCGATCCAAAGGGAATAATCCAGTCGTCCATCTATATTAATTTGACTTTTAAACCGCCAGCGCACTCAATATAATCAAGCGTCTCAGGTTGAAAATACCACCACTAACTGTTTGCAAATCTGAGTTTTAGCGTTAGGTTCAGCCATCGGATCGGAATCGATGGTTATAAAATTATGACTAGCCACATACCAAGGATTTTTCGCCGATAGACTAATCAGTCTGGCAAGATCGAGCATAAACACCAAAAATATTACGATCTGCTTGATCCGCCCGATCCGCCCGAATCAGGCAGATTACTCCTCATCTAAAGGCAAGCCAAACCGTACCTTACCCTTAGCAAAATAGCGACCAAACTGCATCATATATACCTCGTCTTCATCTTGAGTTTCTACTTCCAAATCAGAACGAGGATAGCTAACGCATAATAAAGCGTAACCCTTCTCCTGCAGCTTAGGAGATAACCCCATTGCTTCTGGCTGTTCCAGTTCTCCCGAGATAATTTTTACCGCGCAGCTAGTACAAGCACCGTTACGACATAAGAAAGGCAACTTGGCATTCTGCTTTTCTGCTGTTTGAAGAATATAGCGATCTTCTGGTACTTCGACAATGTATTCTTTATTTGTGTGGCGATCGCGAATCTTGACGGTATGAATTTTACTCATAAAAATGTTTGTAAAACCAAGATTTATAGAATTATTTTAAAAAATTATCTAACTTGTAGTCTACAGCAAATAAAGACTTAGCCAAAACTTTGACACAGGTGATCGACCATGTATAATGATAAATCGTAACGTCGCCTGGAGAGATGGCCGAGTGGTCGAAGGCGCAGCACTGGAAATGCTGTAACGGGGCAACTCGTTCGAGGGTTCGAATCCCTCTCTCTCCGCTCTTATTTTTTTGCACGATGACTAATGTTCAAGCTCTGATAGATGCAGTAAACAAAGCCGATTCTGCTGACTTATTGCTCGAAACAGTAGAAAATCTGGCTGAAGCAGCGGATGAAGTTGCTATCCCCACCTTAGTAGAAGTTTTGGGCTTTAACAATCCAGGTGCTGCTGTTGCTGCTGTAGATGGCTTGATTAAAATAGGCGAGCCAGTAGTTCCTTACTTATTGGATAATTTAGATGGTTATAACTATGGCGCGAGAGCCTGGGCTACTAGGGTTTTTGCAGGCATAGGCGATCCCACAGCGTTGGACTTGCTCCTAGAAGCTGCAGTATCTGACTTTTCTCAAAGCGTCCGTCGTGCAGCAGCCAAGGGACTAGGAAGTATTCTATGGTCAAAGCTACCCGAAGTGGAAGTGGAAACGGCACAACAGAAAGTATTAGAAGCTCTTTTACTAGCGACTGAAGATGGAGAGTGGGTAGTGCGTTATGCAGCTATTGTCGGTTTAGAATCTCTAGCAAAAACCTTGGCAGAAAGCCAGCCCGAACTTCTATCCAAGATACGTATTAGATTTGAACAGCTAGTCGATACTGAGTCTGAGGCAGCGATACGCGCCAGAATAAAGTATGTAACAAGCCGCAAATAGTTATTAGTTATTAGTTGTCAATCGAACCTCCGTAACTCCCTGACGAAGCTGTTTTTGCCTTCTCAGCCAAGAGAAACGAATACCAGGTCGAATAATTGAAGTGAATGTCTTCGCACCCCAACGGACAAAAGCACTTTTATGCAGTAATTCGGCTTGTGCCATTTCTTGTGACTGGAGTTTTTGAATACGAATAATCTCTGGTTCTCTTTCTTGTTGAATTAGAGGTAGTAAATTATCCAGTTGCTGGAGATTGACATTTGGCTGGGAGAGTAAAGGTGTCACATGATTGGCTGCAACAATAGCATCACGGAAAGCCATATTGATACCTTGAGCGCGAATTGGAGACATAGGATGAGCCGCATCTCCCAATAACAATAGTCCAGGAATCGACCAGCGATCGCAACGTCCTACTACAACAGACAGCATCATTGGTTTGGTCAAACTTTCTCTGTGAGTTTCTATATGCTTAGCAAACCAAGGAGGAGAAGTCTCGATTAGCTTTTGCGACCAATCTATCTCTTTCCAATCGTAAGTATCGTCAGCGTGCAAGCCCCAACCAATATGAAATTTTCCCTGGGAGCCTCGAAATAAGCCAAATGCATCTCTATCTTTGATAATTGAATAAAAAGTGTTCTCTTGATCTCCCAGCAAACCAGAATCCAATTTGAACCAAAGAATATCAATACTATTGTGTAGCTGATGCAGATGAATGCCAGCCTTTTGTCTCAATAGAGAATTTCGCCCGTCTGCCGCAATGACTAAATCGGCAGTAATTTTGCGATCGCCAGCTAGGACAACCCCTGTAACTCTGTCTGACTCCCACACAATATCTTTAACAGCTTCTCCTCGAATAAACTCAAACTGCGGATAATTGTGAGCCTGTTGGATAATTGCATTTAATAAGTGAGGTTGAGAAACGGTGGTACAAGATCGTCCGTTAGTTTCCAGTGGCTCATTGACTCTAAATAGACTTTTCCCCGCCAATAAAAAGTCCCAAGCGTCGATCGCTTGATGAGGTAGATCTGGCAATAGTTCCAA
>JBCDCO010000109.1:0-17345 GCA_039181635.1 Cyanobacteria bacterium P01_G01_bin.19
AAGGTTAAATAGGTTCTATCTGCACCGTTTTCAAGCAATAGATTGACTAGCTGTTTATTTCTTTTAGCTACTGCTATTGATAGAGGAGTTTGACCATATTTATTCTGTGCGTTTACATCTGCTCCAGCCTCTATCAAGGATTTAATAATTTCTATTAAATTTTGATTTCCATAAAGACCAGCTCGATTTATGCTTTTGAGCAAGGTAGTTTCACCACTAATATTAGTCATATTGACGTCTACGCCAGCTTCTATATATAGTCGAACTACATCTTTATTTGTAATAGTAAATAAACAATTCTCTCCATGTTTATCTATTGCTTTAATATCTGCTCCTAAATTAATTAGCTGTCGTGCCACTTCTGGATCTTGAACGTAAAACAAAGCAGTTTTACCATTATTATTTACTTGTTTTAAATCGGCACCACGTTGCACCAAAATATCTAATACTTCTCGATTGGCAACTCCAAATAATGCGTTATTACTATAGGCATTTGTAGCATTCGCATCAGCACCATTGTCAATTAAAAGCTTGGCTACTTGTGGATTATCTAAAGAAAATAAAGGCGTGGAAAAAGATTTATCGATCGCTTTAGCATCAGCACCATGTTCGATTAACAGTTCGACGACTTCCAAAGAATTATATCGACTAAACAAAGCAGTTTGACCATTACTATTTTTGGCATTAACATCAGCACCTTGTTCGATTAGCAGTTTTGCCATGATCAGCTGATTACTCCGTATTGCTTTGAGTAAAGGAGTATCTTTTCTGGCATTTATAACATTAACATCAGCACCGTTATCGATTAATAGTTTTGCTGTATCGATTTTATTAAAATCTGAGATAAAAAGTAGCGGAGTTTCTTTACTGCTATTGACTTTATTTATATCGGCTCCAAGGTCGAGCAACAACTCAATAACTTCATTCTTTTCATGAAGAGCAGCTTCATGTAGTAAGGTTCTGTTTTTGCTGTTTAATTTATTGACAATCTGACGAATATTCTTAGTCTTTAAGATAACTTCTGTCGTTAAATCGGCATCTTTAGATTTGATAATGCAGGATAAGATTGATAGCTGACGTTTTGTCGGTAAAGAGTTCAGACTGCCACCCTGTTGCCAAAATTCTGCGTCAGATTCAGCTGCACATATTGTATCGGGGTAAAAACCCAAAAAGCTCAAGAATAACCACTTATGGGCAGTAACTCCCCAGAAAACTGCTATAGCTAAAGCGATCGCACTAAAACTTTTGACTAACTTTTGTTGTTTCTTCTGCTTGCTGTCAAATAATTCTTTGAGAGCAATATCAGCATGGCTAAATCTGTCATCAATGTCTGGTTCGAGAATCTTCTCTAACCAGTCGGCAAAGCTTTCAGAAATATCAACCGAACTTCTAAAATCTAACTTGAGAGTATCTTGCGGTAAATCCGCAGGAGATCTGTGAGTAAGTAGATATAGTACAGTCGCACCAAGGCTATATAAATCTGTGGCGGGTAGTGCTTTTCCCCGAAATTGTTCGGGAGCCATATAGCCATACGTACCGACGACAGTGCTACCTTGCATCAAGGTATTGTAATAGGTATTTTGTACCGCACCAAAATCTACTAAATATATCTTTCCTTCATCGCTAAGAATTAAATTATTAGGCTTGAGATCTCGATGAATAATTGGTGGTTCTAATGAATGTAAGTATGAGAGTATTTCTAATATTTGCTGGGCGATCTGTTTAACTTCTGATTCGTTTGTACGCCAGCCAGACTCGACTAATTCAAATAATGACTTTCCAGGGGCGATCTCCTGAACTAGATGAAAAGTTTTGTCTGTTTCGGTGTCGATAGTGAAATAGTCTAAATATTTAGGAATTGCAGGATGGTTTAGCTGTTTTAGTACCTCTGCTTCCCTTTCAAATAACTCGATTTGCTTCCAGTCATTTAGCTGCTTGAGAGAAATGACTTTAATCGCTACTGGGATATCAGTCTGGAGATCGATCGCACTGTAAGTGACTGCGATACCTCCCTTGCCCAAAATACCCGTAATACAATATTTATATCCAATAACTGCTTCTGATTGATAATTCAAAGACATCTATGACAATACAATCGTAATCTTATTTCCATTATATTTACTTCTGAGAAACAAATTAGTCTGCTATGACTGGGAAAGGGTTAAAGGGCAAAGGTCAAAGGGTTTATTAAATCATTTTCCTACTTAGGTAAAACAATTGATTTATCGTTGTTTTACCTGAGTTCAGATGTTTATTTGGATTGGAAAGTGAGGCTTTTTACCTGTTGTTCGTTATAAGTTAAAGCGAACGCTTTAAAATGAAACCATATCGAAAGCGATCGCTACATTTTTACTCCGTTTTTAAGGACAAAGCTGGCATCCCTCCAGAGATCTGATAATTAGTTACTCCTTACTCATTACTCAAGTGAAGCGTTATCAGCTATCTAATTCAAACAAAATGTTGGCGCGATCTGTTTCGTCTTTCGTTTCTAACTTTTGAACCGCGATCGCTTTGAGATGGGGAAATAAAGATTGGAGAGCTAGCTTACTCAACTGATAAAGAGGAATCTTGTCTTTGTCTTCTATCCAGGATTTAGCACCCTTAATTTTTATGTAGACTGAGTTACTCGAAAGTTTGTTGCTAGCTAAAGTATGCTTCAGGTTTTCTACGATGGAGTCATTATCAGAAGCGCGATCGCTAAACGGAAGTGCCGCCAACAGAGTTTGTAATTCTGGGTTGTCCAATAGAAAATTATCTAGAGCTTCAGTACCACTAGGCAAAATAGTTTGGGCTGCCAAATTGGAGCCGCGAATGGATAAAGAGACGGCTAAAGCTTGATCGCCTTTGGCTGGAGAAAATTTAGGCGATTTGTTCAACCACGCAGAGAAACCAGGCAAATCTATATAGCCAATTCCAATATGAGGCTGTTGGATGTTGCCTAAAGCTGCTCGGTAGTATTCTGACTGATTGATATTTAACTTGATCGCCTGTGCTTGATTGATGGCTTCTTTTAATATCTGGGGTTGATTGGCAAACAGGATAAAATCGCCCAGGAAAACGCTACTCCATACAGAAGAGCTTGCAGGAGAAACGATAATATTTGCTCCCTTATAGCGATCGATTGTGACATCATTTTGCTGGCTATAAAAGCTGCGTAAAGATTCTTGCGCCAACTTCTGATTCCGAGTTTGGACAACTAAGATATATCCTGGCTGCGCGCCATTTTCAGGATTGCGATCGCTATCTAAGCTGGCAACAGCTAAGGTAATTTCTTCTCCCAGCCAGGGCTTGAAGTGTTTCTGGTATTTAAAACCGATTTTCGCCGTTAAATAATCTTCCCACTGCTGCCATTCTAGGCGTTCTCGATTGCGATCGCTTAATGGTAGACTAACCTGGCGCAAACCATACAGCTTTTCTGGATTTACCAACAAAGAAACAACCGCAGGAGCTTGCTTGGCAACGAACACCGTCCCTGTGGGGAAGCGATTGACTCCTCCCCAGAGCAAATTTACCGAGCTTTGACTAACGAGCCAAGCTAAACCCGCCAGACTAAACACGAAGGTTGCTATTGCCCCTACGATTACAGTCCAGAAGAAAGAACGAAATTTCATCAAATAGTTGTTAAAGCAGATTTTAGAATGCGGTCATCGCTATAAACAGCATTGTGGATTTTGTCAATTAGTAAAAAAATTAACAATAAATTGTGATAAAACTAGGGGAAAATTAAAATATAGTAAATATTTTTAATAATCTAACGTGTTTTATAGCAGTACAATTCCCGAAATCGATGTCAGGGAACTGGCAGTCAAAATGGCTGAAGCAGCCGAAGATATACAGTTAATCGATGTAAGAGAGCGAAGTGAATCTGCGATCGCTCACATTCCAGGATTCGATCTCTATCCCCTAAGTGAGTTCGAGCAATGGTCGGAACAGATATTAAGCCTTTCGAAAGAGACAGAAACAATAGTTATATGTCATCATGGAATGCGATCGGCTCAACTATGCCAGTGGCTAGCAATGAGGGGCTTTAGCAATGTTCAAAATGTTAGAGGTGGTATCGATGCTTATTCTCGTTTTGTCGACCATAGTCTCAACCGTTACTAACGTACTTTTCTCTCTTCCAGTCAAAAGTTATACTTAACCAAAACTATAAGACTCAACATCGCACAGTAATTTATAAGTTATATTTAATGGCACATCAATCAGATCTGAGTGCAAGATATCAGGATATATTAAAAGCTACAATCGAGCATTATATTGCTACTGCAGAGCCTGTAGCTTCCAAAACCCTGGTACAAAAATACAACTTTAACGTTAGTTCTGCCACAATTCGCAATGTCATGGGGCGATTGGAAGAAGTGGGACTGCTCTATCAACCCCATGTTTCGGCGGGAAGAGTTCCTTCTGATTCTGGCTATCGCACCTATGTCGACCATTTGATCGTACTTAATGGCGAAGCTAGTCAAACTATCCGCAATTCGGTCAAGCGAGAACTACAGGTGGCGAGGGCAAGTTTTGAAGCCCTATTACAAAAAGCAGCCAAATTGCTGTCAACACTCAGCGGCTATATTGCTCTGATTACCTTTCCTCAAAACATTAACAGCACTCTGCATCACATAAAGCTAATGTGGGTAGGAAACAATAAAGTAATGTTGATTGTAGTTACTGATTCACTGCAAACCCAATCGATTTTGATCGAATCTCCGCTCAAAAGTGAAACAGAAAACGAATCAGATATTGAACATCAGCTAGAACTATTGTCTAATTTTTTAGATAGCCAGCTAAAAGGACTTTCTCTTACCGAAATTGCCAATCTAGACTGGTCGAAAATAGACAAAGATTTTATTCGCTATACGGACTTTTTCCAAGATCTATTCAATCAGCTACACACCAGTTTCCAGAGCAATAATTCTAGTCCGATTCTGATTCATGGAGTAGCTGAGTTTCTGCGCCATCCAGAGTTTTCTCAGCTTCAACAGGTGCAGACCCTGCTATCTTTATTGGAAGAGCAGCAAGACCGTCTCTTACCAGCCATTTTTAACTCTCCCGAACCAGAAGATCCTTTAAAAAGAGTCAGTATTACCATCGGAGAAGAAAATCAGCTCGAACCAATGCAAAGCTGCACTCTAGTCTCCGCCAAATACTATCAAGATAATACCCCCGTTGGTAGTGTAGGTATTTTAGGACCAAAAAGAATGCTTTATGAAAATGCGATCGCCCTAGTGGAAAATACCGCTAACTATCTTTCTAATCCCTTTAAAATGTCTATTTGATCTTACTCAAATATAAAGGCGTTAATAATGATTCAAGCAGCCAAGACTCTAAGGCAACTGTATAAAGATACCCTGCTCGATAATGTTATTCCCTTTTGGTCGAATAACTCGGTAGATTGGGAACATGGCGGGTATTTTACCTGTCTCGATGGCAGCGGCAAAGTTTACGATACAGATAAGTTTATTTGGCTGCAAAATCGTCAGATCTGGACTTATTCTATGTTGTACAATCGCCTAGAGGCGCGATCGCAATGGTTAGAAATCGCTCGCAATGGAGCAGATTTTCTCGCCCGACACGGTAGGGATGAGGAGGGTAACTGGTACTTTGCTCTAGATAAAACAGGACAGCCATTAGTACAGCCTTATAATATTTTTTCTGACTGCTTTGCGGCGATGGCTTACAGTCAATACGCCTTAGCCTCTGGGGACGATCGAGCAAAAGAAATTGCTCTGCAGGCTTACAACAACGTTCTACGCCGTCAAGCCAATCCCAAAGGTAAATATAATAAAGCTTATCCAGGCACGCGATCGCTTAAAAGTTTAGCCGTACCGATGATCTTGGCAAATTTATCCTCAGAAATGAATTGGCTACTGCAAAGCAGTCAGCTAGAGGAGATATTGACTCAAACCGTTACAGAAGTAATGGAAGATTTTCGCGATCGCGATCGTGGATTGATGTACGAAAATGTCACTCCCGACGGCAAACATCTTGATTGTTTTGATGGTAGGCTGATTAATCCAGGTCACGGTATTGAGGCTATGTGGTTTGTAATGGATATTGCCAACCGTACTGACAATCAACAGTTAATCGATCTTGCTGTCGATACGGTATTGAATATCTTAGACTTTGGCTGGGATAAGCAATATGGAGGCATATATTACTTTATGGACGCCAAAGGACATCCTCCCCATCAGCTAGAGTGGAATCAAAAATTGTGGTGGGTGCATTTAGAAGCTCTGGTGGCTTTATTAATGGGCTTTAATTTAACTAAAAGAGCGGAATGCTGGTCTTGGTTCGAGCAAATACACGAATATGCCTGGGCGAATTTTGCTGACAGTAATAACCCAGAGTGGTTTGGCTATCTTGATCGCCAGGGGAAAGTTTTATTAGACTTAAAAGGAGGTAAATGGAAAGGATGCTTTCATGTCCCTCGCGCATTATATTTATGCTGGCAGCAGTTAAGCAGCTTAGCCTAATAGCACTTTGAGACTAAAAGAACCCTTTAACCTTTTACCTTTTACCCTTACCCAGCTTCGGCAGACTAACCTGTTTACTAGGAGTTTAGTAATCTAAACCGATACAGTTTCTTTTGTAGCCTTGGGTTTTGCTTCTGCCTGTTTTTTCGGCGATTCAAGCTCCAGCTGCAGAGAAGGCTTTTCGGTAATCAAACGCGCGCCTCTACCAAGAGTAATATAGTTCCAAGCCCATTGAATCATCACTACTAATTTGTTATCAAATTCGATCAGGTAATAAATATGAGCAAAAATCCAAATAATCCATGCCACAAAGCCAGATAATTTAGCAAAGCCTAAGTTGGCTACTGCTTTATTTTGTCCGATTACCGCCATGCTGCCCAAATCTTTATAACTAAACTGCTCTACAGTCTTGCCTTGAGCGCGTTTGATAATTAAGTCTGCAACATATTCTCCTTCCTTCATTGCCACGGGTGCAACTCCTGGTAGGGGGCGTTCTCCTTGGTGGGGGAAGTTAGCTAAATCGCCAATCACAAAAATATCGCTGTAGTTTTTGAGGCTGAGATCGGGTTCTACTATTACTCTACCTGCACGATCCAATTCTGCATTAGTGCGATCGGCAAGAACTTTCCCCATAAAGGAAGCTCTAACTCCTGCAGCCCAAAGAATGGTGTGAGCGTCAACAGAGTGAGTTTCATCACCTTGACGGTAGGTAACGGAATTGTCGGCAATGTTGGTTACTAGAGTTTGAGTTTGCACGTCTACACCCAAATCTTCTAAAGCTTTTTGGGCATCTGCAGAACACTCTTCAGGGTAAGGGGGCAAGATGCGTCCCATACCTTCAAACAACAAGACTCTTGCTTGAGTAGTATCGATATCGCGGAAATCATCTTTGACAGACTGGTGAGCGATTTCGGCGATCGCTCCAGCTAGTTCTACTCCTGTCGGACCACCGCCAACAACTACAAAAGTCAGCAATGCTTGGCGTTTTTGAGGATTTGGTTCTTTTTCTGCTGCTTCAAACGCCATGAAGATTCGGCGACGCATTTCCAAAGCATCCTCTACTGTTTTTAATCCAGGGGCATCATCTTGCCATTGATCGTTCCCAAAGTAGTGATGACTGACTCCTGTTGCAACTATCAAAGCATCGTAATCTAGTTCGTCTCTGTCTTCTAAATATACTTTTTTAGCATCGGGGTCGATATCGGTTACTTTATCCAACAACACCTGAGTATTCTTGTGCTTACTTAAAATCACTCGTAAAGGAGATGCAATATCTGCAGGAGAAAGCGTACCAGTGGCTACTTGATATAGCAAAGGCTGAAATAAATGAAAATTGCGTTTATCAATCAGAGTAACCTTAACTGGAGCATCCTTAAGAGATTTTGCTGCATAAAGCCCGCCAAAACCACCACCTACAATAACTACATGAGGAAGGGATGTCTGCTTAGTTTGAGTGTTGTTCATATTGAATATTTTGGGGATAAGTAATAAATACCGCTTTAAATAGACTTAATGGGAAATAAAGAAGACCTGTAACTTATGTAAAAATTAATTTGTCAGCAATTATATACTAATATTAACTTTGATTAATTGATATAAATCTGTTTCTGGCTATAAAGTGCGGTCAAAAATTGTTTTTATATCTCCTATCACCATTGATAGCTCTTAAATCCAGACAATGATGTAACAACCAGAACAAAACGTTTATCAGCAATTTATATCTTTCCCATAACTGCAAGTAATCACTTCATTATTATTACGTCAGATAAACGATTAAAAGCAGTTATGCTCTGGCATTAAAAAGTCGACCGACAATCCTTTAGGTTCAAATCACAGTGTCATGAATCGCACACAGACATAGTGGATTTAGAGCGATCGCTATATCAACATTAGAACAGAATCACACTTAGGAGAAAACTTAAAAAGGTCACTTTAACTGCCTGTATGCATATGCCCTAAAGGATTAGTTGCGGCGCTTGTCCTCGAATGGGGAAACTATGCGCCTTACTTTCGGTCGCGAAGCGGCTACGTACATGCGGCAAATATGCGTATCGGTATCCCTTAGGACAAAGCGTTACTAGACTCCGACTTGAGATTCCACTCTCTTGTCTTCCTGCAAAGCAGCGTAAAGGCGATTTAGTGCCTTGATATATGCCCTAGCCGAAGCAACAATGATGTCGGTGTTAGCCGCACGACCAGAATACACCACATCTTTATGACGCAAGCGAATAGTCACTTCACCAATCGCATCAATGCCAGCAGTGACAGACTGAACCGAAAATTCAATTAGTTCATTGGGAATATTAGTCACGCGATTGATTGCTTTGTAAATTGCGTCAACAGGACCAGTTCCAATGGCAGCATCAGTTAATTCTTCACCGTTAGGCGTACGAAGAGTGACGGTTGCAGTTGGTCTAGAGCGATCGCCGCAAGAAATCTGGACTAACTCTAAACGAAATAGTTCGGGAGGCTGTCTGATTTCATCACTAACAATAGCCTCAATATCCCAGTCGCTAATTTCTTTTTTCTTATCAGCAACTTCCTTGAAGCGAACAAAAGCCTTATTGAGATCGGTTTCAGATAGTTCAAAACCCAATTCTTTGAGACGAGTACGAAAAGCATTTCGCCCAGAGTGCTTGCCCAAAACAATCTGCTGGTTATCGGTTACGCCAATCGACTCGGCATCCATGATTTCGTAAGTAAGCTTATTTTTAAGCACGCCATCTTGGTGAATACCCGACTCGTGAGCAAATGCATTTGCCCCAACGATCGCTTTATTTGGCTGTACCATTACCCCTGTGCGATTGGACACCAGGCGAGAAGTTTTATAAATTTGCTTGGTATCGATCTTGGTTAAAGGCTCAGTCGAGTCTACGGATCTACCCAAGAAAGGATTGAAATATTGGCGGCGCACGTGGAGAGCCATAACCAACTCTTCTAGAGCAGCATTTCCCGCACGCTCGCCAATACCGTTAATCGTGCATTCTAACTGTCTCGCGCCATTTTTCACTGCCTCTAGGAAGTTAGCCACCGCCAAACCCAAATCGTTATGACCGTGGACGGAAACCACTGCTTTGTCGATATTGGGGACGTTATCGCAGATACCTTTAATTAATGCGCCAAACTCAGTAGGGGTAGTATAGCCAACGGTATCGGGAATATTGATCGTCGTCGCACCTGCTGCGATCGCCGCTTCCAAGACTTGATAGAGATATTCAGAATCCGTCCTAACCGCATCCATGGGAGAAAACTCCACATCATCCATAAAGGACTTGGCATAGGACACCATTTCTTGGGCGATATCCAACACTTCCGAGCGCGATTTTTTTAACTGATATTCCAAATGAATATCAGAAGTCGAGATAAAGGTGTGAATCCTGCCTTTGGCTGCGGGTGCTAAAGCTTCTGCGGCGGCTTTAATATCGGCTTTAATTGCCCTTGCCAAACTGCAAATCACTGGTCCTGTTTCTGTACCAACTTGAGCGGCAATTTTCTGTACTGCTTCAAAGTCTCCAGGACTGGCAAAAGCAAAGCCAGCTTCAATCACATCAACTCCCAGTCGGGATAAAGAATGGGCAATTTCCAGCTTTTCTTCAACGTTTAGAGTTGCGCCAGGAGATTGTTCTCCGTCTCTTAAGGTAGTGTCGAAAATAATGATGCGGTCTTGTGAATTGTCCATAACCCAAACTTTTAGATCGTTGCTTATAGGTCGTTGTTGATAAATTGTTGCTGATAAATTGTTGCTGAATACTGTTAGTCCTAAATTCTTGAGCGTCTGAATAATGTTCGAGTCGCTCAATTAAAGATAAGTAGTCCTTTTGGTGTTAGATCTAGCAACATTAAATAAGAATTATAGGCTATTTGATCGCTACTTTTTGATTGTGACAGGAAGCGAACATATCATGCTAATCAGTTGAGATTAGCTTGGAATAAATCTGTTGCGGGTAAATCTGCTGACTCAATAGGTTAGCCCTTCAAACTAATGGGCGATCGCCATCGTAATCAGTCCTTGCTGACCCACCAGAATTTCTCTGATTAAAGTACAAAGCCCGACCCAGATAATCGGCGAGATGTCTACACCACCAATAGGAGAAACGATTCTACGTACGGGAATTAGAAAAGGTTCTGTAGGCAAAACAACCAGACTGAAGGGAAAGCGAGTAAGCTCTGCTTGAGGGTACCAAGTTAGGACAATTCTAAAAATAAACAAAATAGTCATTAATCCGAGCAAAAGGCTAACTGCGACTGCTCCTAAACTGGGTAAATTCATAACCTCGATTAAAAATAAAATTGCTGTGATTCAATATTACGTAATGTAAATATCTATTATGTATTGTACTAGCATTTTCTAGGTTAAAAATTATCGATCTCTCAGCGAACAAGAATTGCTCTCACTCCGTTGTGTATTTTTTTGTCCCTCATCCCTTTACAATATAGACTGAGATTTAATACAGAGCGGTGTTGTAATTGATTTTGGTTTTGGTTAAAAAACTTTTAGAATTACAAAACAACGTAAATTATTAGTAGATAAACAAAAATATAGTCAGGACAGAAAACTATGACTCCTTCATTAGCTAATTTTCTTTTAAGTATTGCCTTGGGTGCAGTGATTGTAGTTATCCCCGCCACCATCGCTTTGATCGTTCTCAGCCAAAGCGACAAAATCAAGCGCAGATCCTAATTTTGTGCTGTAACTAGCCATAAATTATTATTAATTTTTAAGCGACGGAAGCATTTCTCTTTAAAGAGAATGGGTAAGATTCCCTGGGTTCCGTCGTTATATTTTTATAAGGCTATTGCCAACGACAACTATAACCATTCTGGGTAGATTATATTTAGACATCACTTAAGATGAGTATAGGGAAATATTCTTACTCACAGATTATGAGAACCAGATTAGGAGAATTGTAATGGTCAATTTTGGGCTGAATGCAGCAGCTATCTTAGGTTTATTCTTAGCAGTAGCGGGGGCGGGTTTATTTTTCCTGCGCTCAATTCGCCCAGAGTTAGCAAGGGATTATGATATATTTTTTGCTGCGGTGGGTTTGCTTTGTGGAATTATTTTACTGTTTAACGGTTGGCGACTAGACCCCATTCTGCAATTCGGACAGTTTTTGTTAACGGGGACGGCGATTTTCTTTGCCTTTGAAAGTATTAGGATGCGCGGAGTTGCTACCGAACAAGCCAGACGCAACACTCCAACCGTTGATCGCGATCGCCCTGTCAGCCGTTCTAGAGTCTACACTGAAGCAAAGTTCGACCGTATCGATCCTTATGACAATGTTTACGAAGGCGCAGAACCAAACTATAACAGTCCCAGATTGAGAGGCTATGACGAGCCTCAACCTCGTTCTTCTCGTCGCCCCGATGCTAGAAGAAGATCTTCTGCTGATGCAGAGATGAGAGACGAACCCCGACGCGCTCCTAAAAGAAATCGTCCCGAACCCAATCGCTATAGCGAACGTAGTGCGAGAGTCGATAGTTATCCTGAAAGAGATAGTCGTCCTCGTCGTCGTCCTAGCGCCCCGCCAGTAGATAGCTACAGCGATAGTCGTTCTGCTACGCCCCCTGTAGATAGCTACAGAGATCGCCGTCCTAGCAGGGATGAATGGGACGATCGACCTCCTGCTGCACCTCGCCCTCGTCCTAGCAGAAATGATGTCTACTCAGATCCCACTCCACCAGTAACTTCCAGACGCAGACCAACGAGTCCTTTAGATATGGGCAGAAGTTACGAACCAGAAGATGATTACAATTCGGATAATTTAGGTAATGCCTATGATGATTCCGATTTGGGTAGAAGCTATGAAGATGAAGCACCTATTCCTGGTGATTATGTAGTTGACTATCAGCCTTTGGATGACGCTGGCTCTGATTATTCAGACGATTATGACGATGTAGCCTCAAATAATAATTACGATGGCGGATATGACGATTATGATGACTACGATAACGTAGATAGTAATCCTAATGATGATTACGACGATTATGGCGATCGCCCCGATACTCGTACGCCAATCAATTTTGATAAGTAGTGCGATCTATCTATCATGATTCCTAGAAGATATGAAAGGCTCAAACAAGTATTAAACCAAAGACAGCCAGATTTAACGGTGTTGGCAGAGGACGTTCATAAACCCCACAATCTTTCGGCTATTATTCGTACTTGTGATGCAGTCGGTATATTTGCCGTCCATGCAGTTAACCGCCACAGCGACACCCCTACCTTTTCCCAAGTGGCTCAAGGAAGTGAAAAGTGGGTCAACTTAAATTTTCATTCCAATATTCGCACGGCGATCGCCCATCTACAGCAAAATAAATATAAGGTTTATGCTGCTCACTTAAGCGACATTGCAGTTGATTATCGCCAAATTGACTACACTCAACCTACGGCAATTCTTTTGGGTACGGAAAGATGGGGTGTCACTCCAGAAGCAGCAGAATTAGTGGACGGACACATTGTCATTCCCATGCAGGGAATGGTGCAATCTCTCAATGTTTCTGTTGCTAATGCAGTAATTTTATTTGAAGCACAGCGTCAAAGAATGGAAGCGGGAATGTACGATCGCGTGCGTCTAGATCCAGAAACATATAACAAGATAATTTTTGAATGGGGTTATCCAGACATTGCCGATATGTATCGTCGCGAAGGAAAACCCTATCCCTCATTGGGCAAAGAAGGAGAGATATTACAATAAAGGGGCTTCGCCCCAGCCATAAGCCTTAAGCTTTAAGCTTAATCAATAGCGGTTTTGACCCTCAACTGATACGCCCTGTGACAACGTATAGACGATGGGATATTAAACCCCTTAAGCTACGTCAGGCTTCGTCTGACAAGCGCGCTTCCGCGAAGTGATGTGCTTAGAGCTTAAAGCTTAAAGCTTAGAGCTTTTTGATAAAACTCGATTGAAAAACTAACGCTTAATGTTCAATGCTCAATGATGAGGTTCGCCAAACAGAACCATCGAGCAAGCAAGTTTGTCAATTACTTCATGGGTGACATCGCTGACGGCTAGTCCTCCTGCAGTACGGCGACTGAGCGATCGCCAAACGACCATATCCACCATTGCAGTTTCTCGTAAAATGGCTTGAGAAACATTATCGCTGCTGATTATTTTGACTTCAGAAACAACCTGGGGAAAAGCTTCCATCAACAGGCGAACGAATTTAAATTTAATAACTCCGATATCTTCTTGAGTAGTTTGTTCGGGACAAACATGGAGCAAGGTAACAGAGCCTTGGTTGGTATCTGCCAACAACTGAGCAAAGCGAATTGTCCTTATAGTTTGTGGAGAAATCTGCTTGACGGGAACCAGCAAGCGTTTGATATCTGTAGGTTCTTCTAAGAGGCGCATTACCGCTACAGGACAATGAGTAGACCACAGCACGCTATCAATCAGATTACCAAATAAGCGCGATCGCAGTCCAATTTGCTCGCTCCACCCCATAATAATCAGATTGGCATCTTGTTCGCGGGCGGTTCGCAGAATCCCCTTGGTTACATCCTCGACAATACGCAGGATGGGTTGAGAAGTAACGGCAAACTCTTGGCTAATTTTTTCTGCCTGTGCGAGTAAACGCCGACTTTTTTCCACTGCCAGGTTAAATTCAAATTCTTGGAGATGAACTGAGGTTTGGGCGATAGATAAAGGTATGATTGTCCCCGACTCGTGACGCGCTATTAAAGCGGCAATTTCAATCAAGTATTTTTCAGTTAAAGGATTAGACACGGGAACGATCGCCTTAAAGTTAGATGAGCGATCGCTTAACTTGCCTTTTTCTGCCTCTTCCCACCAGAGAGAAGTGCTGTCATTTGTATAAACTGGTTCGAGAGGATGTAGTTTAGGCGCAAATTTTGCCGTTAATAAAGGTCCTACAATAGAAGTCACCAGCATTAACACCACAATCGTATTAAATACTATTTCGTTGATTAGTCCTACCTGCAAACCAGCCAAAGCTGCAGCTAGGGTTGCTGCCACCTGGGGGATAGAAAGCGACCACATCACCATAGTTTCATCCCAACTATAGCGGTAAAGAGACTTAGCCGCGATCGCCGCCAAGAATTTACTACTTATCAAGCCAAAAACGATCGCCAGAGTGAGTCCTAAGTTATTAGTTAGGGTTTGAAGAAAGACTGGTACATCCAATAGCAAACCCATTGCCACAAAGAAAAAAGGAATAAACAAAACGCTGCCGACAAATTCCACCTTCTCTTTGACTGGGCTGCGCCCGACTACATCATTAACCGCTAAACCAGCCAGGAAAGCACCAATAATTTGCTCGACATTGATAATCTGCGCTCCTACTGCCGCAAGAAAGATCGCCAGTAAAACAAATAAAAATTGGTTGCCTTCATCATCTCCCGTTCGCCGAAAATATTCTTTTCCCGCCCAATCAAAGCCAAACAAAACCAAAGCAGAATAAATTGCTAAAGAGCCTAGCTGAATACTGAGGCTAAATAAAGAAAATTCTCCTCCATAAATCGATACGCAGATTGCTAAGACCAATAAAGAACTGATGTCGGTAAAGATAGTCGCGCCAATAGTAACAATTACCGATTCATTTTCGACGATGCCCAAACGCTGAACGATCGGATACCCCAGCAGGGTATGGGATGCAAACAAAGAGCCAATTAGAATCGAGCTATTCCAAGCAAAACCAAATATTCTGCCGATCGCCGCCCCCATCAATAAAGGTATTAAAAAGGTGGCAAAACCATAGCCCAGAGAGCGATTTTTCTTTTGACGAAACTGCTGGAGGTCAATTTCTAGCCCCGCGACAAACATTAGATAGAGTTTGCCAATGTCTGAGAGTAATTTGATAGTTTCGCTTTTGGGATCTAATAGCCCCAAGCCACTCGAACCCAGAACTACTCCCGCCAGCAATAATCCTACTAACCCAGGTAGCCGCAGACGCTCGAACCAAGGAGGAATCAGCAAGCTTGCCATTAACAAGATTGTAAAGGCGGCAATGGGAGTGTGGAGGATATGGGAAATAAAGTTTATGGTTGGAGTCATAGTCGAGCCAAGTAATGGGTAATGGTTAATGGGTAATGGGTAATGGGCATTGGTGACAAGTTAAGGGTGTGTGTTGTTTGTCAATCGGTTTTTAGGTAATAGGTAAAAGGTAATAGGTAATGGGTTTCATCCTTTAATAGTACAATCAAACTATAATTAGGGATTTAATTTTTAGATCTACAGATAGTGTTGATGACTAATAGATAACACTATCTGTAGTACTTGACTTATTCCTTAGTTTCTTAACTTGTCACCGATGGGTAATGGGTAATGAGCTTGCTATTCATCATTTTCGAGCTAAATTTCTAAAATCCATCTCCTTGGTTGCCAGTTTATAGCCCATATATTTTCATAATCAAAAAGGGCGTGACGATCGCCATCAGCAAATTTAAAGGCGCACCGACGCGAAAAAAGTCACCAAATTTATAGCCACCAGGACTATAAACCATAGTATTGGTTTGATAGCCAATGGGAGTCATAAAGCTATTGGAAGCAGCAAAAACCACGGCAAACATTATCGCTACGGGATTTAGACTGAGGGATTCTGCCACCTTGACTGCGATCGGAATTAATAGCACTACCGAGGCGTTATTAGACAGTATTTCTGTTAGTAAAGATGTAACGACAAAGAAAAATAGTAATATCCAGTAACCATTCAAGTTACCACCCGCTGCCATTAGAAAATTTGCCAGCCATTCTGTCGCCCCCGAATTTTCCATCGCCGTACCCAAAGGAATCAAGCCCGCCAAAAGAAAGATTACATCCCAACGTACCGCACTGTATAGTTCCCCTGGCTTCAGACAGCCTGTAATGATCGCCGCGACTACTCCCAACAAAGCACTAACCATAATTGGTAATATATTGAAAGCTGCCAATAAAACCACGGCAAAAATAATAGCGATCGCAATCCAGGCTTTATCGCGACGAAAAGCTTCTGGCTCTTTTTGTTTGATGACCAAATTTGACGCGAGATACTTTTACCACCCCACTTCAGCAGTAAATCGCGAAAAACTTGAATTACTCCCGTCCGAGCGATCGCCGCACTCAAAATAAACATCGCCATTATGGTGATGGTGGCAGAATTACTAAACCCCGCCACTCTTTCCTCTGGAGTAACCAATCCCAAGATAATCAGAACGACTGCAACGCAAAAAGCAGTAATATCTACGGGCAGCCATTCTGTAATAAAGCAAACTAGGGCAGCAATTACAACTCCTAACGTCAAAAAGATAGTCATATATTTTTTGTCGGTTATGGATTTTTAGTAGCGTCTACCTAAAATTGACCTTATACTCCTAATCCCCAAGATCCAACCAAGAAACACCACAAAAACAATTAGATTGCCCAAGATTAAAGTTGATTCTAAGCCAAACATCACTCGGTTGGTATCTATAGGTGAGACTGAATTAGAAGAAACTCGGATGAATACTAACAACCAAATAGCGTTAAATGTAATTAGTAAGAATAAAAGTGACACCATAAAGTCAATAACCTTACTCCTTACTAAGTCATTAGATATTTTAGATAGATCTATTTTGTTCATTAACAACAATGATTTTATTAAATATGCTCATGTTCTTTTTGTTTTTGAATATTTTGGCTTGCCATTATTTACAGGAAATAATTTATACAATCCGAGAACAATTAGGGCGATAAAAATCATCCATGGTAATTGAAGAAACACCAGGAAAAGCATTGCCAGTCACTCCTTAAGAGCCAGAAATGTTGAATGATAAGAAAAAAGGCAATAAACAGGCAGAAATAATAGTAAAATCAGCCTAATTTATCACCTCAAAATATCTATCAATGTTTGTATCAAACTTTCCCAAAATAATAAAGAGTTTGTTAAAAAACTTAC
>JBCDCO010000110.1:0-17143 GCA_039181635.1 Cyanobacteria bacterium P01_G01_bin.19
CTCGACCAGTTTTGGCTCCAAGCCGATCAGAGACAATAAAGAATCATTGCGAAAGCGCAACCAGTGAGCGGGAAACTCAGCAGCGGCAACTACATCATAGTAATCGTCCCCCAAATTTTCCATCATGGGTTCGTATTGTAGACTCAGCAACGGGTTAGATTTATCTGCCATTAAAAACGTTTATTAATCAAAAAAATATTAAGCTAGTTTGCGATCGCAAACTAGCCAAGATTTCACCTTTAAAAAAAGTTTCCCAAAATGTTTATTCGATATCAAGAAGTCAAAGTCCTAAACTGTCATAATATCTTTTTCTTTGATTGCCAGTAATTCATCGACTTTTTTGTTAAAACTGTCGGTAATACCTTGAATTTCATCTTGCAGATCTCTCGATTCGTCTTCGGAAATATCGCTATTTTTTTCTTCTTTGCGAACTTCATCAATTGCATCGCGGCGAATATTGCGAATACCCACTTTACCTTCTTCTGCCAATTTACCAGCGGTTTTAACCAATTCTTTGCGACGCTCTTTGGTTAGGGGAGGAATATTAAGCCGTATTATATCCCCGTCATTATTAGGAGTTAGACCAATATCAGACATGGATATGGCTTTTTCAATTTGTCCCATACTCCCTTTGTCATAGGGCTGAATCATAATTGTGGTGGCGTCGGGAGTACTCAAATTTGCCAAAGACTTCAAAGGAGTCTCCGCACCGTAGTAATCTACCATTACCCGATCTAATAGAGATGTACTGGCTCTTCCAGTACGAATAGTGTTAAAAGACCTTTGAGTAGCATCAATCGTCTTTTGCATACGTTCTTTTACTTCAGATAACTTCACAGTCTCCTCCTACAATAGTGCCAACAGTTTCTCCTTTTGTAGCACGCATAATATTACCGTTAACGGAAAGATCGAATACTAAGATAGGAATGTCATTTTCCTTACACAAAGCGATCGCTGTACTATCCATTACTCGCAATTCGTTAGCCAGGACATGATTGTAAGTCAAGCTTTGATAACGATGAGCGTTGCTATTTTCATTGGGGTCAGAATCATAAATTCCATCTACCTTTGTCGCCTTAAAGATAATTTCCGCATCAATCTCCGCAGCCCTTAGAGCGGCAGTAGTATCAGTGGTAAAAAACGGATTGCCAGAACCCGCACCAAAAATAACCACTCGACCCTTTTCTAGATGGCGAATCGCACGACGACGAATGTAGGGTTCGGCTACCTCTTGCATCGAGATGGCTGTTTGTAGGCGATTGGCTATGCCAATCCTCTCCAAAGCATCTTGTAAAGTCATGGCGTTCATTACTGTCGCAATCATACCAATATAGTCGGCTGTAGCTCGATCCATTCCCGCTGCAGAAGCTTTCATGCCGCGAAAAATATTACCTCCGCCTACTACAATTGCTACTTGTACGCCACTTTTGACCACATCGGCTACTTCTTGAGCAATCTCAGCAACTACGGCAGGATCGATACCATAGCCCAAATTACCCATCAATGCTTCGCCACTTAGCTTTAGTAAAACCCTCTGGTAACTCATTCCTAGAAAAGTAGACCTCGATCTTTCTTGTTATTTTCCTCCCCATAACATAGCAGCTTTCGGCACTTTGTCATTAATTTGCCAATTTGCCCTGACTTATAAACCCCTAACTTCAGAAATTGCTCTTATTTAAGATTTGGGTCGCCACTGAATTTCATCACCTACTGGCTCGATGTAGTCTTTGGCTACTCTTGCATCTGATAATACTGCCGAAATGCTGTCCCGTAGATAGTAGTCGCCGCCTGTTTCTTCGGTTGACTCGCTGTCTCCATCAATTCGCCCTTGGTAGCGAATTACAGCATCGCTATCGATTAGATAAACAGTGGGAATGAGTTTGACTTCAAAAGATTTGGCTACGTCTTGATTAGAATCTCTGAGATAGGGAAAATTGAGTCCACGATCGCGAGCATACTGCTCCATTATTGCCATGCTTTCTGCGATCGGCTCGGTACGATGGTTAGAATCGATTGCTATGACTTGAAAATTGCGATCGCCAAAATCAGCCTGAATTTGTTTGAGGCGTTCTATATATCGATCTACACTGGAACTGTGGTTGCCAATAAAAACTACGGCGATCGCCTTATACTTTTTAAGGTAGCTACCTAAGTGATAAACTTCTTTATCGATGCCTGGAATCTCAAAATCGGGCGCGTAATTACCAATAGTATTCATATATACTTTCCCTATAAGAACATTTTTCCTAGCTTCAAGTAACCAATTTTATCAATTTTAATCAGGATTGGAGAGAGAGGTGGCTCCTAAATTGGGGAAGCACCAAAATTTATCGCTTATGATGCATGGCTTTATTCCCGCCGAACGCTATTTTCCTTATTTAACCTGGCAAGAGATTGAGGAAATGCCTGACAAGGAGAACGTAGTTGTTATTCAACCAATTGGAGCGATCGAACAACACGGACCCCATTTACCTGTTGCTGTAGATTCTGCTATTAGCTTAGGGGTTTTAGGTCGAGCACTCTCTCTGTTAAATCAAGATACTCCCGCCTATGCTTTACCTTGCTTGTACTATGGTAAATCTAACGAACATTCAGGCTTTCCTGGCACGATCTCGCTTTCAGCTACTACTTTACTCAAGGTAATTGAAGAAATGGCGATTAGCCTGTATCATTCGGGCTTTCGCAAGCTGGTGTTGATGAATTCCCACGGCGGACAGCCGCAAATTATGGAAATAGCCGCTAGAGACTTACATCAAGAGTATCCTAGCTTCTCCGTTTTCCCCTTTTTTACCTGGAGAGTTCCTCACGATGTCGGAGAAATGCTGACTCCCCAAGAACGAGAATATGGCATCCATGCAGGAGACGCAGAAACTAGTATTATGCTTTCTCTACTCCCAGAACAAGTAAAAATGGAACTAGCAGTAAAAGAATATCCTCAAGGGCTACCAAAGGACAGTCTGCTGGATATGGAGGGCAAGCTACCCTTTGCCTGGCTGACTAAAGAATTAAGTCAAAGCGGCGTTATGGGAGATGCTACGGCTGCCACCAGAGAAAAAGGCGATCGCATTTTACAATCCGTAGCCCAAGGTTGGGTAAAAGCGATCGAAGACGTTTATCGGTTTAAACAGCCAGGATTTGGCAAATAAGCCAGAATTAAACACGACTATTATTTATTTTCTGTAATTAGCTGCTGGGTGTCAGCGTCGCAGTGTTGCTGAATTACTGCATAACATTCTTCTACGGAAGATCTTTGCTCCATTGCCTCTACCAAAGCTTCGTAAGACTTTTGATGTCTGGTTAGCAAATTGGTCGCCTGTAATTGCGCCCAACGCTCTTTAAGGGGATAGCCAACTTCAGGCAAACCTGCCATGGTTAGAGCCTCTTTTAATTGCTTGCGATCTTCAGCTCCTCCTGTAGAATTACCGTGTATCATTTTTTCTGCTGCAATTCCTGCCATCCATACAGTACAAAAACGGTCTAAAGTCAGACGCATTTCCTGAAGATTGAATGGCTTATCTGTTAGGCTCTCCGTCTCAAAGATTACTCCTCCTCGTCCTAATTTTCCCTGTCGAATCATCTCCCAGGCAGTCAAGGTATAGCCTGTAATGGGAATCCCCAAAAAATATGCCGTTAAAAAGTGTCCTGCTTCGTGATTGACAATCCGCTGGCGCTGTTCTTGGGAAGCAAATAAGTCCAATAATAAAGAAACTCCTCTACTGTTCCAACTCAAAGTATCGGCAGTAGCTAGACTGAGAATACCAAAGGTAATTGCCGCAGGAACGACAGGAGAAATATTAAATATAGGACCTAGTAAAGATGTCATAGTCATCAGGAAGACTCCTATGGCAATTAGATTTAGAGCTGTTTGAGGCATTATAAATATACTTTTTAAAAATGTTTAGATATGTTAAGTATATTCATTTTAGTCAACCCTAAAAGTGTTTAGACGATCTCTCTACTCAAATTGTGGTTTGAGTAAGGATCGTAGAAATCAAATCGAGCAAGCTTATTCAGAATCAGGAGATGATTCTTCCGTATTCTCAGGTTGAGTCTTGGTGGTATTTTCACTGGGGTTGGTTTCAGGCGATCGCATTTCTGGTGGTGGAATGACCAAAAATGCTCCTGCTGCCATTGCTAGGCTGGCAAAACCGATGCACACGGGGGTCAGTCTTTCTGCCAAAGGCTGTTCTGGCTGGCGATAGCGCTTACTAACAGGTTTTAGATCTAGAGTCATGTTGGGTAGAGTAGTACGATCTGCATAAAAGCGATCGATCGCATCCACTAAATCGAAAAGCTCGATTGTAGTTAAATCTATTTCTGTTTGGGATTCGCTTTCACTTGCTTCGGGAGTAAGAGTCAAGCGATGGAGATGAGTATCGGTTTTATCGATTTTTATCTGAGGGTATTCGGTGATTTTAGCCGCAGGATGATGTAGTCCGCTCAAAAAACCCTGAGCATAATCGCTGACTGCACGAGATAAATTAGCCAGAAAAACACTTCCGCCGCTTAAAGTGCGATCGGAACCGATGAAATTACATTCAGCGTTAATCAGAATAGACATTGGCGACTGCCCGTCTAAAATATCTACGCTTTCGCTATCGCTGTCTTCCAATCCTTCCAAAATTAGACTACAGCTGGGCAAAATATACTGTCGTTTAATATTCACAAAATTACCTCTTGCATAAATATTTTTTCTGTTCTGAAACCCCTTATAAAATTAGTGACCTTGGAAACCAGCCCATCTAGGCAACTTCTCCGTCAAATAGGCTAAACCAGACTCGCTGTATTCCCTTTGTACCAGTGCAAAATAAGAGTTTTTTCAAAAGAGATAAAGCCAGTTCATTTAGCTGTTCTTCTGAAGCAATGTAGGCTGATACCTTAGCACGACGAGAATTCATTCTGCTACGAAAATGAGCGCGAAATCTTTCTAAATATTCTGAAAGACGGAAGTGATTGTCCAGGGGTAAATTTTTCTCCCGCATCTGCTGTTCAGCTAGCAACAATTGCCGAATGTTAACAGTCAAATCTTTGGCACGATAGCCAGCGACAATTAATAGTGCCTTGGCTTGTTCCAAACTCAGTTCGTCCCTAGTGTAAGAACGCCGCCAAGGATTGCTGCAGCGCAAACGCCATAAGTTTACTCGATGCTTGATGATGCCCTTAATATTTAATTGTCTTGCCATCGCTAGCATTTGTTCTGAGCCACCCAGCTCTAAAGCCTCTAATGCAAGCAAAAGCAGATCGATTTGCTGTTGGGTACGAGGAGAACAGCCTTTCGCTGGCAAAGTTATGTCTGGTAGCGTATTTAACACAGACGCTGGGGTGTCCGCTGGAGAAGGAAACTCTGATTCTAAACTTGCAGATTGACTCATCATAAAATCAAATCGATATTCTTAGTTATAAATATTATTCCCCGTAGAGAATAACAAATTAATCTCTGGTGCTATGATGCCACAGCTATTTAATATAGGGATTAATCTTAAGGACTAATCTAACTTAATCTAAAATTAACCGATCTTGTTTATGGAACTCAAATCTTTGATTCGCGATATTCCTGATTTTCCCCAACCAGGAATTTTGTTTCGCGATATTACCACTTTGCTCAATCATCCCCAAGGATTGCAAATGACTATAGATCGCTTGAGTGCTGAGTGTCAGGCGGCAGATCTCGTGCCAGATTATGTAGTAGGAATGGAGTCGCGGGGATTTATTTTCGCGACTCCTCTAGCTTATAAATTAAATGCGGGGTTTGTTCCCGCGCGCAAACCAGGAAAATTACCCGCACCAATACACTCCGTATCCTATGGGTTAGAATATGGCACGGATAGTTTGGAAATTCATCAAGATGCGATCGCCCCAGACTCCAAAGTATTGATCGTTGACGATCTTTTAGCCACGGGAGGAACGGCTAGAGCTACTGTAGAACTTTTAGATCGAGTCGATGCTGAGATTATTGGCTGTGCTTTTGTCATCGAACTAACAGCATTATTGGGAAGAGCCCAGCTGCCAAATGTTCCTATCGTCAGCTTAATACAATACTAACTAGTTTAATTACCAGATTTTAACGGTTGCAACCTAATCTGATTAAACATGCTAATTATTATGTATTTTTACCAAGTCAGTTGACAAAAACCAGGTCGTAGCGAAAATAGCGAGTATGGAATCATCGTTTTAAATTGACATAAAAAAAAGGTCAACTATATGTGATTGTAGTATTCTAAGACAAAAAAATAAAACTATAAGGAGTGAGGAGTGGGTAAGAAAAATCAATTTATTAAAGCCATTGGCATGAGTACGGTTTTTGTAATAGGTAGCACAGCATCAACAATAGCCGAAGAAGCTTATAAGTCTAATTCTACTAATTCTGACGTGCGTTTGACCTCAGAAACCCTAGCGCAGTCTGCATCACCACCAGACATAATCGAACCCGCAAAAACCCCAATCGAAGATTTAGAACCACTTAATCCCAGTGAAGATCTGCTCTCATTACCCGATAATGTAGAGGAAGTAGAAGTCGATACCGAACAGCCCATTACCCTAGAACAAGCCATCGAATTGGCTCTGAGAAACAATCAGGATGTCTTGGCGGCTCAAGTTCAATTAGCCCAATCTGAAGATGTTTTAAGAGAAGCCAGGGCAGCACTGTTACCTACTTTAGATTTGGGTAGCGGATTGGACTATAGCAATAGTGCCTTTCTCGATAGCGTCAACGAACAAATCATTGAAGATAGAGGTGAAGGTAGTCTTACCAATCCAGAAACTAGCAGCTTTACCTTCAATACTAGCCTTACTCTAGGTTACAACATCTATACGGGCGGGAGTAGAGGTGCTTCTATCCGTGCGGCTCAAAAGCAACTGCGTTCGAGCGAATTACAACTAGAAACTACTCTCGAACAGGTCAAATTTGAAGCTTCTCGGGACTACTATGAATTGCAAAATAGCGATGCCTCTGTGGGAATTGAGGAGGCAGCGGTAGAAGACGCCCAACAAACCCTAAAAGATGCCCAACTGCTAGAAAGAGCGGGTTTGGGAACCAGATTTGATGTTTTGCGAGCAGAAGTAGAATTAGCTCAAGCAGAACAGCGACTTAGTACTGCCAAAGCCAATCAAAACATATCCCGTCGCCAGTTAGCCGAAACCTTAAGCGTTTCTCACAGTACGGATTTATCTACCGCAGATACAATCGAAGAAGCAGGGGTGTGGGAACTTTCTCTATCTGAAAGTATTGTCAAAGCATTTCAAAATCGTGCCGAACTAGAGCAGTTTTTGCTACAGAGAGATATTGCCAATGAACAGCGTACGATCGCTTTGTCTAATATCAGACCTACTTTAAGCGCAGATGCAGCCTATAACATCAGCGATGATTTTGAAGATAGTTTTGATATTAGCGACCAATATAGCGTTGGTTTGAACCTACAGTGGAGACTCTATGATGGTGGAGCAGCGCGGGCAGCAGCAAGGCAATCGGAAAAAGATAGTGAAATAGCAGAAATTCAGTTTGCCGATCAAAGAGACCAAATTCGCTTTGCTGTAGAACAGGCTTTCTATGGATTAGAAGCTAACCAAGATAATATCGGTACGGCAAGTAAAGAAGTCGAGTTGGCAGAAGAAAGTTTGCGTTTGGCAAGACTGCGGTTTCAGGCAGGGGTAGGTACTCAAACAGACGTAATTGAAGCCCAAACTCAGCTAACCACTGCCCGTGGTAACTTACTGTCTTCCATAATTGATTACAATCAGTCTTATGTCGATCTGCAAAGACAGGTTTCTAAAGTTTCTGGGGTAACGCCTCAATAGATCTACCGTAAACCGATCATTCACCAGCGATCGCAAGGAGAGATACTTAAATAAGTAAGCTAGCTCGACACAATCACCAGAGAGATTGGGCGTGGTGGATTTTTCTGTTCGCCGTTCTCATATTTCCTCTGTTTCCAGCCATGGGAGCAGTGGGACTATTTGTTGCGAGCAGTCTAATTTGGCGGTCTAATTTCTCACAAATTGTTGCTTGTCGAATCGCTTGGAGTCTGGCAGTATTAACTATCTTCTTGATAGTTAGCTGTCTGCTGGCAGAACATAATCAGGATGCCTGGTTGGGTTTGGCAAACTTTGTACCTTTCTTTTGGCTATTCGTAGCTTTAAAAGAGCTAATTAAACGACCAGAACAGCTCAAACATCTTTCTTGGAGCTTAATTCTGCCCTCGTTACCAATTGCCAGCTTGGGCTTTGCTCAAATCTATCTATCTTGGGATACACCTCCATTATTAGAGTCAATACTGGGCTGGGAACTAGTTCCTCAAGGAGTACCTGCGGGAAGAATGTCGTCGGTGTTTATCTACACCAATTTTTTGGCTATTTACCTGGCGATCGCCTTTATTTTGGCTTTAGGATTGTGGTTGGATACTTGGCAACGCTGGCAGCGGCAACCTCGAACTGTAAAAAAATCTTCGCGGTTCTGGGTACTACTGCTGCTGACGATAATCTTGCTGGGGGACATTAGCGCGCTGATATTAACTAGCTCTCGTAATGCTTGGGGACTGGTGGCGATCGGATTTTTAATTTACGCTCTGTTGATGGGCTGGCATTGGCTGGTTTGGGGGGTTATGGGAGCAGCTACAGCAATCCTCTGGGCTTCATTTGCCCCCAATTTAGGTGGAACTCAACTGAGAAAAGTTGTCCCTGCATTTATTTGGCTGAGACTTTCAGATCGACTATACGAGCGACCTGTTGAAACCCTGCGTATTACTCAATGGGAATTTTGCTGGGATTTAATCCAACAAAGACCTATTTTTGGCTGGGGTTTGCGTAACTTTAGCCCGCTATACGAAGCTCAAATGAATTACTGGTTTGGACATCCTCACAACTTGTTTCTCATGTTGGGAGCCGAGACAGGACTCATTCCCACTGCAATGCTTGTGGGAATTGTCGGGTATATTTCATACCGAGCAATTATCTGGTTGCAAAGATATACCAAAGTTGCCAAATCTATTGTTGAGAGCGATTTTGGCTTAATTTATTCCAGCTATCTAATCGTATTCCTGTGCTGTATTTTATTTAATTTTCTCGATGTAACCATATTTGAGTTCCGCATAAATACTATTATTTGGATAGTATTGGCTGCTATTGCAGGAATAGCCACTAAGAATGAACAGTTAGGATAGTTGTGGGTTGCTGATGAGATGAAAATTTTAATTGTTGAAGACGAACAGGAAATTTCTCAATTAATCGAACAAACTTTGGTCAGAGAAGGGTTCTCATGCCTGATTGCCAACAATGGCTTGAGCGCCCTAGAAATCTTTAAGCAACAGCAGCCCGATGTGGTAATTCTCGATTTGATGCTTCCTGGTTTGGATGGTTTGGAGGTATGCACTCGCATTCGTCAGCAACCCTACGATAAAGACCCTTATATTCTCATGCTGACCGCCAGAGGAGAAGAAATAGATCGGGTGATTGGGCTATCTACAGGAGCAGATGATTACTTGGTTAAGCCTTTTAGTCCCAGAGAACTAGTTGCCAGGGTTAGGGCTTTGTTACGGCGTAGTTTGCGTCATGAGGTACAGGAAGTTACCCAGACTCACAGTACCAAGCATTTTAGTGTAGACCTCGATCGCCACATTGCTACCAGAAAACTAGATAAAGAAGTTGACGAACTAGATCTGACCACCCTAGAGTTTAGCCTGCTGGCAACATTTCTCAGCTATCCTGGTCGAGTTTGGAGTCGCACTCAGCTAATCGATAAGCTGTGGGGAAATGACTTTTTTGGCGACGAAAGGGTAGTCGATAACCATATCAGAAGACTGCGTAAAAAAATCGAACCAGATTCAGCCAATCCTACCTTTGTTAAAACCGTGGTGGGGGTTGGCTATAAATTTGAAGACGAAGCTTAACAGCAAACTAAAGACGGCATCAAACGACAAATAACCTGTTTTAAGACGATCGCCGTCCAATCGATATCGGCTTGGGTAGTATCTCTACCAAGGGTAAGCCGTATACCTCTTTGGGCTGCTGAAGGAGCGTAACCCATCGCCAAGAGAATCGGGCTAGGACTTAACTTACCACTATGACAAGCCGAACCCGCGCTGATACCAATTCCCGCTGAATTTAGCTGTCTGACAATTGTTTTGCCCGTAACGTTGGGGGCATTGGCAGCAAAACGATCGCTCAGGATAAAGCTGGCATGATGGGGTAAGCGATACAGTCTGTCTCCAGTGGCAGATAAGCAGGGATAGTCAGCTAAAAGATCGAATAGGCGATCGCGCAAACCGCGCAAGCGATCGCTCTCTGTTTTCATTTCTGCTGCTGCTAATTGTGCCGCAATTCCCAAAGCGGCAATGGTAGATACTGCTTGAGTTCCCGATCTGATCTTTGCTTCTTGTCCTCCACCTCCCAACAGTGGAATCAATTTGACCCCAGGACGAACGTACAAAGCTCCTGCTCCCTGTATGCCGTATATTTTATGAGATGAGAGAGAGAGTAGATCGACTCCTAATTGCCCAACGTTAATTGGCAAACGTCCAGCTACTTGCACTGCATCGGTATGAAACAAACAGCCTTGTTCTTTGGTAATCTGAACTAATTTTTCAATCGGCTGTAGAGTTCCAATTTCACTTTGCCCGTAAATAATCGAGACTAAAACCGTGTTGTGCTGCAAAGCAGCCTGTAAATCTAGAGGATTAACTCGACCATATTTGTTTACAGGTAGTCTGGTAATTTGCCATCCCCACTGTTCCAAAAGTTTAACGGGTTCGTTGATTGCTGAATGCTCTACTGCAGAAATAATGATGTGTTGGGGAGTAGAATATTGTCGGGCAACTCCTAAAATAGCTAAATTATCGGCTTCTGTACCGCCAGAGGTAAAGACAATCGAAGCTGGATCGAAGGCGTTTAGTAGTTCGGCTACCTGCATTCTAGCTGTTTCTAAAACTGTAGCCGATCTATTTCCCCAGTCATGTAGACTCGAAGGATTACCCCACTGCTGTTGTAAAACAGCTTGGGCTGCTGCGATCGCTTCCGTGCGGGGTTTGGTTGTCGCACTATTATCTAAATAAATTTGCATACAGTTACAGTCATTAAAAATAAATTGACTATCAAATATTTGTTAGCTATTACTCAATCAAAATTATTCTCCCCTATCAAAGTAATTTTAGGCTACTTACATTCGATATATTTCTCGGTTGAACGATTTAGTCTTCCTGTCTTCACTACATTGTAATCTTCATAGAAAGCTGGCTGAAAAGATTTTGCCTCATCTCACTCTTTTTTCTTAGTGTCTCATAAAAAGAATCGCAACATTCTGTTAAAAAAAACGAGGCGATTGCTACAGATCGGGGGGTCAATGGCGCAAAATGTATAGAGCAATCAACAGATGGAGTAAGGATAATGCTGTCATATGCCTTAGCGATCGCCGTAGCCTTAAGTAGTTTAATTCTATTTTTGACCGCTTTTTTCATGTCGGATATTCACCGCAAAGATGATTTTTTGTGGAGTGGAGTGGGATTATTTTACGCTTTGGTACTCTGGTTTTGTGCCAGAAACATTACAGGTGCGGTACTTCTAGGACAGGCTTCTGCCTCAATTTTGTTGGTTTCTTTTGTTTGGCAAACCCTTAAATTGAGAAAGGCGATCGCCAATCCCGAAAAAGCAGCAGAAATAAATAGTTTTTCTGTGTTACAAACGGCAACGGGGTTGCTCAAAAGAAAAAAAAAGCAATCGTCAGCTACTCCTTCTAAATCCGCAGTAGAATCTCCTGATGTAGTAACAGAATCTGATATTTCTATTCCTCAAACAACTTCGGCAGAGACAAAAGCCGCAGCTACTAAATCTAAGGTTTCTGTCGATCTTAAAGATGAAAAAGGTTCTTCCGACAAACAGGTTGACAATAAAAAAACGGATATCACCACAGATGCTAATGCAGATAAAAATCTGCCAGAAAAACCAGCAGATCGAGAAAAAGTCGAAGATTCTAATCAGCCACAGTTAGAAACAGAACCCGCTCTAGAAAATTCTTCAACTAAACCTGATAATAACTTAGTAAAAGAAGACAGCCCTGATGTATCCACATCAGCTGAATCGACTAAACCTAATTCAGAGCAAATAAATGAAATTACTGAGGTAAATTCTGTTAATTCAGAAGCAGCAAAATCGGAAGCTGCTGGCGATCAAATAGAGACCAATAATGAAGATATTACAAAATCAAAACCTGAGACAGTCGAAACCGATATTCCTGTCGAAATTGAATCAGAAACAGAAGACAAGCCAGAAAATGTTGCTACTCCTGCAGAAAATAGTTCTGTCGATGCAACAGCAGAAAATTATGACGTTAGCACTACCGATACAGAACCCGAAACCACAGCAGTTGCTGCCGATAAAAATTCTGCAACGGAACCAAAACCAGAGGCGACGAAAAAGGAATCACCCCTCGATTTCTTGGAAACAGTCGAAGTAGCTGAAGTGCTAGAAGCAGAATCTGAATCTAAATCTGGAATGAGAGATAATGACCGAACCAATATTATAGATATCGAAGTAACGACAGAAATTACTGAGATAGATCGAGACTCTCAATCTGAAGAAAATTAGCATTTCCATCGCAAAATTTATTAAAAAATACTTGTCAATTAAAATTTCAAAAAGCAGATTTTTTTTAAACACAATCTATTTCTTTTTGCAGCGATCGACACCACTTTTGGGATGTGATAACCGTACTGGAAATTTGATCTCTATAAAGATGATAATAAAGATACAAATAGCTAACGTATCGTTCATCTATCCAATTTTAAATTAGACAGACGGAAGTAGAGATGATCTCTCGAAGGAACGCACAATAGTTTATCTTCAGAGGTATGATTTATGGATTTCACTAATAGCGATCTATTCTTTATCATTGGCACCATTACCGTTTTTTCGATGATAATGTCACCAACTCTTTGCTGGATTTTGACAGCTAAATATCGTTAATATTTAGCAAAAGGTCTTTAATTGTTAGCGGGCGTAACTTAGGTTTAAAATCTAGGCTGCGCCCGCGCTGTTTAGGGATCAAATTTCATACATTTTCAATCCTTTTTTTACTTGCTTTAGCTGTAATCCCTGTTGAGTCAGCATTTGAGGTGCTACTATGATCTTGTAAAGGAAAGAAAGTTGGGTTTGAACCCACCCTCTCCATCTTAAGATCGAAGTAACTATAAAAAAATTGAATAGAGCCAAGCAACGTATTTTAATCTGGTATCGTAATGACCTGAGAGTCCACGATCTTCTGGCATTGGATGAGGCTGTAGAACAAGGAGCAGACATAGTTCCAGTATACTGTTTTGACGATCGCCTTTTTGGCGAGACATCGTTTGGGTTTCCCAAAACAGGTAGCTATCGCGCGCAGTTCTTACAAGAAAGTGTTGCCGATTTGCGTAACTCACTGCAAAAATTAGGCAGTAATTTGATCGTACGTCGAGGTTTACCCGAAGAGGTTATTCCTGCGATCGCCGAACAGCTAAAGGTAGATCGGGTTGCTCATAGCAAAGAAGTCACTTCCGAAGAAAAACAGGTTGAAAAGAAGCTTCGAAAAGCTCTTGCAGCCAAAAAAATCGAGACAGCAGTCTATTGGGAAGCAACTTTGTATTTGCCTGAAGACTTGCCTTTTGGTATCAAACAGGTGCCAGAACTTTATACTAACTTCCGCAAACAGGTTGAAAAAAAATCGGAAATTAATCAGGCTATTGCCGCACCTCGCAAGTTACCTCCCTTGCCAGAAATTGAAATAGGCAAAATTCCTACTTTAGAAGAATTGGGAGTAGAACCAAAAACTATTGATTCTAGAGCAGTTTTGCAGTTCAAAGGAGGCGAAACTGAAGCCATTGAAAGATTAGATGAATACTTTTGGGAATCGGATTGTCTGCGTAACTATAAAGAAACCCGCAACGGAATGTTGGGAGCCAATTATTCTTCTAAGTTTTCTCCTTGGCTAGCATTAGGCTGTATTTCTCCTCGTTATATTAACGATCGCGTCATCGAATACGAAGCCAAACGAGTTAAAAACAATTCTACCTATTGGTTGATCTTTGAATTGATTTGGCGCGATTTTTTCCGCTTTATCGTGGCAAAACACGGTAACCAGGTATTCAAAGCTGGAGGAATGCAGGGGTTCGACATACCTTGGAAACAAGACTGGAAAAGATTCGATTTGTGGCGTGAGGGAAAAACTGGCTATCCCTTGATCGATGCCAACATGAAAGAGCTGGCAACAACGGGTTTTATGTCCAATCGCGGCAGGCAAAACGTGGCTAGCTTCTTGACCAAAAACTTGGGAATTGACTGGCGTATGGGAGCAGAATGGTTTGAATCGCTGCTGATCGACTACGACGTATGTAGCAATTGGGGCAACTGGAACTACACGGCAGGAGTAGGCAACGACGCGAGAGGATTCCGCTACTTTAATATTCCCAAACAAACTAAAGATTACGATCCCAAAGGTAAGTATATCAAGCACTGGCTGCCAGAATTAGAGTCTCTTCCTGGAGACAAAGTAAGAGAGCCTTGGAAGCTCAGTAAAGACGAACAAAAGCAGTTTGGCGTCAATCTAGGTGTCGATTATCCTCGTCCTGTAGTTGACTTTTTTAAGTCGGTTAAAGCGAATGAGAAGATATATCAAAGTGCTGTTGAAAGTTAGTCAGAAATAAAAGATTTGTATTGTTAGCTAATTGGTTTTTCGTCTTTAGTTCTTAGTTTTTTTTATTTTCTCGATTTTTGATTCGCAAAGGATTTAATGACTCAGCAAAATTGTGAGCATTCCCACCATGTAGTTCGTAAAATCTTCGCCAAGAACAACGCCAGTCGTTTTCCACCACCGATTGTTTAAGTCTAGATTTCTTACTTGTTCAGTATCAACCGAGCCCGTAATAGACAAATTATCTGGCAATGGAACTAAGGTTTTAATCTGTGGCTTAATAGTATTAGTTATGGGCAAAACAATAACCATTTTGCGACGACGGTTAAACTTAGTATTGCTAATCACTAAGCAAGGTCTAGCTTTTCCTTGTTGTTCTCTGCCAGAGGTTGGATTGAGGTTAATTCTGATAATTTCTCCTCTTTGAACGCTCAAATTAACTCTCTCCCTTGAGGTTCAGACTGAAGAAAGTCCTGCAAGTCTTCTGGATGTCTGTAATCTTCGGGAATACTATCTAAAATTTCATCCAGGGTTGGCAATGTTTTGTCTTGTTCTACGATTAAGCGATCACCTTCTACACTCACAAGAATGTTGGTGTTAGCTTCGAGCTTAAGATCGTTGACTATTGAACTAGGAACTATTAATCCTAGACTATTTCCCCATTTCCTAACTTGACTTCTAAGCTTCATAAGTTACACCTTACTCATAGCATAATTAGACATAGTATAACTAAATAACGGTCTCGCTGGTATTGAATTGGAATGCGAAAGTGAGCTACATTGACGAGTATAGATCGCCGCAAAAGAACAGGGAATAAACTTAAATTTAAATAAGCTGGCTAATGAGGCTTCATAACAGAGAGTAGGGTGGGCAAGACTCAGTTGCCAGAAAATAAAGGATTTAATTATATTTTTGCCCACCTTACAAGATAATGTCTTTCCCTATTACCAAAACAAAAAAAGGATAGCCAAAAGACTATCCTTAAAACTATTTAATTGATTTGAATTAAAGTTGAGGGACGAATCTTTCTTTATCGGGTACTTCAGTGTACTCAGACACGATTTGTTTTAACTCTTCACCATCGATAGTTTCTTTTTCAATCAACAAGTCTACTAGGCGATCAATTACTTCGCGGTTTTCTCTGACAATTTTACGTGCCAGTTGATGACCGTGTTCGGCAATCTGACGCACCTGTTCGTCAATGCGAGATGCTACCTCTTCAGAGTATTCTGCACGAGATGTTAGACCTGCACCAAGGAATACTTCGCCACCTTGACCGCTCAAAGCGATAGGACCTAGATCGCTCATACCGTAGGTAGTAACCATCTGTCTTGCCATTTCAGTTACCTGCTGCAAGTCACCCCCAGCACCAGTGGTTACTTCATCACTACCAAAGATTTCTTCTTCGGCTGCACGACCGCCCATTGCACCAGCAATTCTCGCCATTAACTGAGAACGACTGATCAATCCCTGGTCTTCATTGGGAGTAAACCAGGTCAAACCTTGAGCCTGTCCGCGAGGAATTAGAGTTACTTTCTGTACGGGATCGTGATCTTTAACTAAAGTACCGACGATCGCATGACCGATTTCGTGGTAAGCAATCAATCGCTTGCTCTTACCATCAGTCAAAGGAGTACCCTCCATACCAGCGACGACACGATCTACCGCGTCATCAATCTCTAAAATAGTGATTGCCTCCTTGCGTCTTCTAGCAGTTAAAATTGCTGCTTCATTAAGCAAGTTAGCCAAGTCTGCCCCAGAGAAACCTGGAGTACGACGTGCGATCGCATCTAAGGAGACTTCGGGCGCGATTTTCTTGTTGCGAGAGTGAACCTCAAGAATTTCTAAACGACCTTTAATGTCTGGATTGTCTACCATTACTTGGCGATCAAAACGACCAGGACGCATTAATGCAGAGTCGAGTACATCGGCACGGTTAGTTGCGGCGATGATAATAATTCCAGTGTTGCCTTCAAAACCGTCCATCTCAGTCAGTAGCTGGTTCAAGGTTTGCTCTCTTTCGTCGTTACCGCCACCGATACCAGCGCCACGTTGACGACCAACCGCATCAATCTCATCGATAAAGATCAAGCAAGGAGCATTTTCTTTCGCCTTTTTGAATAGGTCGCGGACGCGAGATGCACCAACACCGACAAACATTTCGACGAACTCAGAACCAGAAATACTAAAGAAAGGTACTGCTGCTTCACCAGCGATCGCTTTTGCCAGTAAAGTCTTACCAGTTCCTGGAGGACCTACTAACAATACACCTTTAGGAATTTTCGCACCTACGGCTGTAAATCTTTCGGGCTGTTTCAAGAAGGTAACTACTTCTTGTAGCTCTTCCTTAGCTTCGTCAATACCCGCTACATCATCAAACATGATGCCCGTTTTAGCTTCCATTTGGAACTTGGCTTTAGATTTACCAAAGTTCATCGCCTGTCCTGGACCGCCAGGCATGTTATTGGAACGGCGGAATAATAGAAATAAGGCACC
>JBCDCO010000111.1:0-16992 GCA_039181635.1 Cyanobacteria bacterium P01_G01_bin.19
AAAAAATCTAGCACCAAGTTTATAGCTATTTCTAGTCTTGCTGGTACATTTAATGTTGTGGTGAATTTAGTGGCAATTCCTGATGTTTTAGCTTCTTCCGATGCTGATTACAGCTTTACCATTATTGCCGATTGGCAAGATTGCCAGCAAATAAATCGCGAATATCAAGCGGTTTATGCTTTTGAAACCAAGAATTTTTACATTAATATTTGTCAGAAAGATAATACTTATTTTTATTCTGGACAATCTAAGCAACGCGGGCGTAGCTCTATTTTTATTCCTGCTTATCCAGTAGACAATGATAATGGCAGCAGTTTTCGCGCCGATAATGGCAATGTATCTTACCTGGTAGTTTTACCCTTCTTAGAGTCGGATAGTTTGGATGCTTCTGTCTCAAAACCATCAGAGGCAATTTTAACTATCAAACGCAACAACAAACTGGTTGCGATCGAATCATCTTTAAACAAGTATTGTCATCCATCCGACTCGAATATTGTTTGGGATACCATCGAACTAGAACCAGAAAACTCAAACCATGTAGCCGCAGTTCCCCAACATCAAGATGTCGGTATAGAATTTTCTACTCATCAAAGCGAACGCCTTTTATCTACCGAAACTTTTAACTCCGATTCTCGGTTTGATTTTTATCGCATTGGTGGCGAGTTACATCGTTTGACTACTTGTAATTAGCATTTTATTTATCATACTGAAGGGTGATCGCTCAGCAATAAAAAAAGACAGGTCTTAATAACCTGCCTTAAGTAATAATTATTTAATTCAAATTACAGCTAAACAAACTAGAAATTCATTTCTGCTGCTTGAACTCTTTCTACCTGTTTTTTCTTGATAACTAGTAGAATTTGGCAAATCATAATACCGCCAGCAAAAGCCATCAAACCACCAATACGTGCGGGACTTTGTAGAACTACTTCTGTATCCATTTGACCAAAACCACCAACGTTGGGGTTGTTAGTTAAAGCTTCACCAGCAGCAATTTCTTGTCCTTCAGCTACGATTAATTCGGGACCTGCGGGGATAGTATCAGTAACCGTACCATCAGCACTATTAATAGTTACTTCATAACCGCCAGCTTCTTGAGGAGCGATCGCCGCAATTGTACCAGCAGCAGAAGCCTTAATTTGGTTATTGTTGCTTGCTTCACCAGTAGGATAAACCTGTCCGCGTCCTCGGTTTGCGCCTAAGTGAACGGCATACTTACCAAAGTTAATGTTCTTATCGGTTTTGGGGTCGGGAGAAAGTACGGGGAAGGTGATTTCTTGATATTGGTCGCCAGGTAAAGGACCAACAAGAACTACGTTATCATCGCCTTCTTTGTATTCTTGGAAGTATAAGCCGCCAATTTCTTCCTTCATTTTTTCGGGGATGCGGTCTTCGGGAGCGATTTTAAAACCTTCGGGTAGCATCAAAACTGCACCGACGTTTAGACCACCTTTGGAACCGTCTCCAAGCACTTGCTGGCTTTCTAAGTCATAAGGAATTTTTACTACAGCCTCAAATACAGTATCGGGTAAAACGGACTGTGGGATTTCTACTTCTGCTTCTTTCTCTGCTAGGTGGCAGTTGGCACAAACGATTCTGCCTGTAGCTTCTCTAGGAGTTTCAGGTGCGGTTTGTTGCGCCCAAAAAGGATAAGCGGCAGCAGGTTGGGAAATAGCCAAATCGCTAGCGAAGAAAATTGCCACAGTTGCGATCGCAACTACAGTAGATTTGGTAATTATGTCCTTGGCAAACTTCAATAATGCCAATGGTTTCAATGTTCTCATTTGTTCGATTTAAAATCTCAAAAAAACTAATACAGATGAATAATATTTAATGTGATACCCACGATAGATATCATTTTCTATTTACGCCCAGTATGGCTTTTCACCAGTACGAAAATCCGTTTCTGTCCATTGACTAAAGACAAGCTTATCGTCTTTCTCTTCAGCGTTGACTAGTGCCAAAGACAAAGGAGCAGGACCACGGACTACTTTACCAGTTTCATCATATTGAGAACCATGACAAGGACACATGAATTTGTTTTCACTTGCGTTCCATGGAACAACACAGCCTAAGTGAGTACATACAGCATTGATACCATAATTACGCAAAGTAGAATCTCCTTCTACCACAACGTAAGTGGGATCGCCTTTTAAACCTTGAGCTAAAGTGCGATCGCCTGGCTGATGATTTGCCAGAAATTCGCTGACGATAATATCATTACCCAAGGCATCTTTTGCTGTGACCCCACCGCCAGCACCGCCGCCAGTATTGGGAATAAAGTATTTTACTACTGGATATAAAGCTCCTAAGGCCACTCCTGTGATCGAGCCAAAGGTAAGCAAATTCATAAATTGTCTGCGCCCCATATCGGGGACGTCATTGCCCTCCACGTTGGGAACATTACCAGAAACTTGAGCCATAACTATAGATAAATTGTATTTTTTTGTAAACTAGGATGATGACTAGGAGATACTTAAAATTTTCGAGTTAAAAAGAGTTTATCCACTTCTCCGTTTTTAAAAGATAACAGTTGCGAGTCTGATAAATGAAGTTTATTTAAGAATTGTTACCAATGCTTAGATTGCAAGACTTACTTTAACTTGACCTCGAACGCAAATACGAACAATGTTCAAGATTGCCCGAAATAATTCGGGCGATCTTGAACCAATGTATTAAATTATTACAGAGATTGAGTATCCATTCCAGCTAGAGATAGTTTCTTTTTTAATAAAAATATGATTACAGGCGAACAGTTACACCAGCTTTTATTAGCAAAGTGGGGCTATTCCTACGACGTACAGTTACGCAAGGTTAAAGGTAAAATTTTTGTTCAGGTGATGTGGAAATATCTCGAACAGGCTTCTTTTCCTCTGTCTCCCCAAGAGTACACCGAAAACCTCAATGCGATCGCTAACTACCTTAATGCTTGGAACGGTGCAGAGCAGTTGCAGTCTTTTATTGAGAAAACTCGCGAACGTCCTAGATTGGGTAAAGCAGTAAGCATTCAGTTGGACTTGGGCGAACGCAGTTCGGAATGGATTTTAGACGATGCCTAGCCAAATGTTAATAAATGTTACATCTATCGCCTGGTGAAAATAAGATTAAGTGGTTAGTCTTTAGTTGTTAGTTGTTAGTTGTCCTAAAGGATACTGCTTTGTGACCAGAGGGAATCCTTTAGGGCATATTAGTTGTTAGTTGTTTAGCTTGTACACTTAACTAGTGGTTGATTTGAAGAGCTAGAAAATCCATGGAAGGCAAAAGGGTTGGGATAATTGGTGGTGGTCAGTTAGCTTGGATGATGGCGGCAGAAGCTTCCAAACTAGGGATAAAAATAGTCATCCAGACTCCCAACCAAGACGATCCCGCTGTTTCTAGAGCAGATGAGGTTTTATTTGCTGAGATTGATGACTTTGAGGGGACAGTCAAACTAGCTCAACATTCCGATGTGGTTACTTTTGAGAACGAATTTGTCAATTTAAAGGCACTACAGAAAGTAGGAAAATACGGCGGTTCTGCTCACTTTTCTCCTAGTTTAGCCACTCTCTCCCCCTTATTAGATAAATACGACCAGCGTAGCTATCTCAAAAGTATTGGCGTTCCCGTTCCCGAATTTAGCCTTTATCCGACAAAGGAGTATCTGGTTTCCAATTATGGTTTTCCTGTAGTTTTAAAGGCTCGTCGTCATGGCTATGACGGACAGGGGACTTTTATTCTCAAAAGTATCGAAGATTTGGAATCGCTGGAAAAAACCGTTCCAGTAGCAGAATTACTTGTAGAAGAATTTATTCCTTTTGCAAGGGAGTTGGGTGTCATTGCCGCCCGAAATGCATTGGGTGACGTTGCCATATATTCCGTTACCGAAACTTATCAGCAGAATCAGGTATGTCATTGGACTATTACTCCCGCTGATGTTGCCGAAGAAGTGGCAGATAAAGCAAAAGCGATCGCTCGTACAATTTTAGAAAAGCTAAACGTAGTCGGTGTATTTGGCATTGAATTCTTTTTGACCAAAGACAATCGCGTTTTAGTCAATGAAATCGCCCCCCGCACTCACAATTCAGGACATTACACCCTCGATGGTTGTGAGACTTCTCAATTTGCGATGCAGCTACAGGCGGTTACGGGAATGCCTCTAGGTTCGACAGCATTAAAATCTGCTGGTGCTTTGATGGTTAACTTATTGGGATTTGAAGAGTCTAATTCTGATTATCAAGAGAAACGCCGTCAAATTTCAGAGATTCCTAATTCCTATGTTCACTGGTATGGCAAATCTTCTCGTCCAGGGAGAAAACTCGGTCACGTTACTGTAGTGCTTGATGAAAAAGAGTTAGCCCAGGCAAAATTAATTATCGAGCAAATAGAATCAATTTGGTATGGGAATTAATAAAATGGAAAGATACAAAACTAGTTACAAACATAATTTATGAATTCAGATAATAGTTTGCTAAATCGTATTACTCAAAATCCTGGTCAATGTGGTGGTCGTCCTTGTATCAGAGGAATGAGAATTCGAGTTACAGATATTTTGGAAATGCTGGCAGAAAATGTAAGTTCTGCTGAAATTCTGGAAGATTTTCCCGATTTAGAATTATCAGATATTCAAGCTTGTTTAATGTTTGCTGCCAGACGTACTGATTTCCCTAGACTGACAGCATGAAAATTTGGATCGACGCTCAATTACCGCCCACGCTTTCGCAATGGATAAGAAAAACTTTTGATATAGAAGCATTTGCTTTGCGAGAGTTGGGACTAAGAGATGCTCAAGATCTAGAAATATGTGAAGCAGCAAGAGTAGAAAATGCGATCGTTATGACAAAAGATAGCGATTTTGTAGACATAGTATGCCGATTAGGAATACCTCCGCAAATACTATGGTTAACTTGTGGCAACGTTACGAACCGCAATCTAAAAAAGTTACTTTCTGCTACGTTATTGGATGCTTTAGAACAATTAAACAAGGGTGAAATGATTGTAGAGATTACCAATAACTCCTTGAGATAAAAATTTTTGTATCTTAACAACAAATGCAATCAATTGAATTTAGTGAAAGATAATCTATTTATTTATTAACTAAGTTTAGAAGACAATCAAGCAGATTGAGTTAATTTGTCAAACATTAAGTAACCAATAGTTAACAGCGATAAAAAACCAATTGTAGAGCTTAAATCCTAAAAACCGAAAGAGCCAAAATTGCCACATCCAATGTTTTCGGAAGATATTGATTCTATTTTTCCTGTATCTCGATTCGCTCTCCAAGCCTGCTTAATATCGGAAATAATAAATGAAGTATTCTCAGGATTTACTAAAGCAATAATCTCTGAATCTAAGTTTTCTAGATCTTCTCCCTGAAAACAAACCAATCCTTTTAAAGCAGATTTAGCTACCGAAACATCCTGAAATTTTGGTTCGGCAATATTCAATACATCAATTACCTGATATTCGGCATTTTCGTCGTCCGTACCACCAATTCTTTGATTCAGAAAGACTTTTAATTCTTGACCTTCTAAGAAAACTGCAATGCTGTATATTTCATCTAGAGCATAGTCCGATATTTCTCGATCTCCATCTACAATCGCCCATCCTGTGACTGCCGTTAATCCTGAAGGTAAATTATCGGTTCCATACTGTCCGCCGAGACGCAATCCAATATAAGAAGAATTTTGAGATAGTTTAATAGTCTGATTTACTCGATCGATAGGGTGCATTTCTTCGGCAAAAGCTATAGAAACTGGTAGAAATATACTAACGTGGGTAAGTACAACTAGCTTGAAATAAAGACTAAGTTGTTTTTTGATTTTCATCATGCTCTTAAATTTTCTCATCAGATATTTCCAAATTTTGGCTGACAAAATTGTACTTCTTTGTGATGTACGTTGTGTTCCCTCTAGTAGAAGAAAGCGATCGCGTTTGGGCATTTTTGGGCAACAGGCATAACGCTCAAACCCTATGGTTAGTAGCAATTCGCTCGTTAAAATGGTGCAAAAAATCTCTGGCTGTAGAGTTCTTGGAAAATTTTCACAAATTTAGAAAAAAAAAGAATTGATCGCGAGATAGACAACAAATGTAACGAAATGCAAAGTATAATAATCAAATTGGGTCGGTATATTTAACGACCTAAGAGTAAAAACAGTTATTTGAGATTTAGTATATTAAATGCGAGTTGCGATCGCCGGAGCAGGATTAGCAGGATTAGCCTGTGCAAAGTATTTAGTCGATGCAGGACACGAACCCATCGTTCTGGAACGTAGAGACGTATTGGGTGGTTTGGTTGCTGCCTGGAAAGATGAGGACGGAGACTGGTACGAAACTGGGTTACACGTCTTTTTTGGGGCATACCCCAACATGATTCAGTTAATGACAGAATTGGGTATTGAAGACAGGTTGCAGTGGAAGCGACATGCCCTAATTTTTAATCAGCCAGAAAAGCCTGGAACTTATTCTTGGTTCGACGTACCCGATATTCCCGCACCTTTTAACGTCATTGTTTCCATTATCCGCAACAACGATATGTTGACTTGGACGCAAAAGTTCAGGTTCGCGATCGGTTTGTTGCCTGCTATTGTTCGTGGACAACAGTATGTAGAGGATATGGATAAGTATGACTTGTTAGCTTGGTTAGAAAAACAAGGCATTGACGAACGAGTCAACAGCGATATTTTTATTGCTGCTTCTAAGGCTCTAACTTTTATCAACCCTGAAGATGTTTCGGCAACTATTCCCTTAACAGCAATCAACCGCTTCTTGAAAGAGCGTTATGGTTCTAAAGTGGCTTTTCTTGATGGTTCTCCTACCGAAAGATTGTGTCAGCCAATGGTTGACTATATTACAGAAAGGGGTGGCGAAGTAAGATTAAACGCTCCTCTCAAAAAAATCATGACCGATGACAATGGCGAAATTAACGGTTTCTTGCTCAGAGGTTTAAATGGTGCAGCAGATGAAGTTTTAGAAGCGGATGCCTATGTATCGGCGATGTCTGTCGATGCCCTCAAGCTGATGCTTCCCGAACCGTGGAAAGCAAAGCCCTTCTTCCAAGAAATGTCCAAACTTGAAGGGGTTGAAGTAATTAACCTGCACCTGTGGTTTGATCGCAAGATTACGGAAATCGATCATCTATTATTCTCTCGTTCCCCACTACTCAGCGTTTACGCCGATATGAGTAATACCTGTAAGGAATATGCCGATCCCGACAAATCGATGTTGGAACTGGTTCTCGCTCCTGCAAAAGACTGGATTGGCAGATCCGATGAAGATATTATCGAAGCCACCATGTCAGAATTAAAAAGGCTGTTCCCGCAACACTTTGAAGGCGATAACCAAGCAACCTTACTCAAGTCCAAAGTAGTCAAAACTCCCCGTTCTGTCTACCGTGCTGTTGCTGGTACTCAATCGGTTAAACCAACCCAAAAAACTCCTGTTGAGAACTTTTACCTCGCAGGCAGCTACACTAAACAAGAATACTTGGGAAGTATGGAAGGAGCAGTACTTTCTGGTAAACTAGCAGCGAATGCGATCGCCCAAGATTATCCTGCTAGTAGCAAAGCTGACAAAGAAAAAACCGCAGTTAGCGTTTAATATATTTTGTCTTTTGTTTGTCACCAGCAGTCAATTGAATGAGACAATGCTAATTAATCTGGGCAAGCACAGGCACAATAACCCCTTGATAATCTGCCCTAAATAAAGACAGTACCCCCGTTTGCTGCTGAATGTTGCAATTACCAAAATCAAAAACGAAAAAAAACCTAGTCTCGGTAGACGAGGCATACGAACTTTGCCGCCGAATTACGGCAGAGTATGCTAAAACTTTTTATCTCGGTACTTTGTTGATGCCGAAAGAAAAAAGCAAGGCTATTTGGGCGATTTACGCTTGGTGTCGTCTCACTGATGAGTTAGTAGATGGCGAAAAAGCCAAATACACCACCAAAGAAACCTTGGCTGAGTGGGAACAACAGCTAGAGTCTATTTTTGCTGGACATCCCTTAGACGATACCGACGTAGCCTTGGTAGATACTATTCAGCGTTATCCGATGGGTATTCAACCCTTCAGAGACATGATTGCAGGACAGCAAATGGATTTGGTGCAAAATCGCTACCAAACCTTTGAAGATTTGGAGTTGTATTGCTATCGAGTGGCGGGTACAGTCGGCTTGATGTCTAATGCAGTGCTGGGAATTGGTACGGATACTAATGGCGTTCCCTGGGAAAAAGACAAACCTATCTATGTTCCCACAGAAGAAGCGGTAGCTCTTGGTTTAGCCATGCAGATCACCAACATTTTGCGGGATGTGGGAGAAGATATCCAGCGCGATCGCATTTATCTACCACTAGACGATCTAAAAGCTTTCAACTACACCGAAGCTGACCTGATTGCGGGAGTAGTTGACGATCGCTGGAAAGCAATGATGAAGTTTCAAATCAAACGTGCCAGGGGATATTACAAGCAAGCGGAGAATGGCATTCGCTATCTAATTCGCGATTCGCGATTGCCTGTATGGGCTTCTTTAATGCTATATCAGGGAATTTTGAGCGAGATTGAAGCCAACAACTACGATGTGTTTAATAAGCGCGCCTTTGTTCCAAAATATAAAAAGACCCTTGCTCTGCCAATAGCATGGTTGAGAGCTCAGGTGCTATAGCGATCGAATATTATCAGCCAGACTTTTGTAGCCTGCATGACTGGTTGGCGTTCGGTTACTCGTCTAAAAAGGATATGACTTTTGCTAGATGGCATTAAACGCTAATCTGAAACAATAGACTACAGACTAATCAATCAGCAAAAACTTTTATGAAACTTCGCTCTCTAGTCGCACTATTACTTTCAAGTCTAATTTGGTTAGGTGTCTGTACGATCGCCCCTTCTGCGGAAGCGATGACATCAATCAAGTTGAGCAATCTTTCTTACGAACCCTGTGCTGGGGACGAAGCTAAAGGTAGTGTTGGTAGTGGAGACCTTAGATCTGCCAACTGCTTTACAATCAAGGGAAAAGCCAAAAATATCTCAGGGAAAACTGTAGTAGATGCCGACGTTTTTGGTCGTATTTACGATGCCAACGATAACGACACTTTTGAAAACAGAGGTCGCATCGGCACTATTGAAGAGATTCCTCCTGGAACGAGCGATTTTCAGATTCAAGTGAGCGTTCCTGCAAATCAACCTACACCTTTAAAATTAAAGAATTTCAAAGCTTCTGGATTCGCAGGAAAAGTTCGTCCTTACTATTACGACGATTTTGAGTACGACGAATAGACTTAAAATCCCATGGCGTAAGAACTGTTGCTTAAGGCATATGCTAGCTGACTCACGCTGCTTTGAACGAACTGTAGCAAGAACAACGCCAAAATCGCCGAGATGTCTATTCCGCCTAAAGGTGGGATAATCGAGCGAAAAATGTTGAGGTATGGATCGGTAATGGGGCTTAAGTAAGAGATTGCTGTGCCTGCCCATTCCGCTGTCTGAAACCAAGACAAGAGAATCCTAACAATTAATAATACCCAGTAAATTTGTAAAAAGCTCTCTAAGCTTTTAGCAATTAAAGCCATAAATTTAATAAACTCCGAAGTTAATCAGTAATCAGAAATAATCAGGAAAGAGTGTACTTATTATATCTTTACCTATTCTAAACCGAGATTCCCAATAAAAGAGATCTGGGCTGTAGAAGTTAATGAAAGGTGCAGATCTATTTTGATACTTCGGCGTTGGTAAATTAGAGTATGATTTTAAAATTCTGAATTTATCTACAATTTTAAAAAAGCTTATAGCTACGGACGCGTTCGCGTCCCAGTCGTCGAAGACGACGATCTGCGCGTGCGCGCTGTGCTTATAGCTTAAAGCTACGAACAGTAATATTATGTGTGTCATCACTTAAATTACCAACGCCGATACTTCCAGTATCAGATTTTTATTTAAGGTGATTCACATTGTTGCGCAAAATATCATAAGGTAATTAATGCCTGTCCTTTGATATGAAAGCAAGATATGAGTCGTTTAGCCCTTTTGAGCGTTTCCGATAAAACTGGTATTGTTGAATTAGCCCGTCAGCTAGTAGAAAAGTTTCAATTTGAAATTATCAGCAGTGGTGGTACAGCAAGAACTTTACAAGATGCTGGTATCAATGTAACCAAAGTTAGTGACTATACAGGTTCTCCAGAGATCTTAGGCGGGCGAGTGAAGACTTTACATCCTCGCATCCACGGAGGTATCTTAGCTCGTCAAGACTTGACTGAAGATATAGCCGACTTGGAGGCTAATAATATTCGACCATTGGACTTGGTGGTAGTAAATCTTTATCCCTTCGAACAAACCATTGCTCGACCTAATGTAACCGTGCCAGAAGCGATCGAGAAAATCGATATTGGCGGACCAACTATGATTCGCGCAGCAGCAAAAAACTTTAAATATTTAACTGTTTTGTGCAGTCCCAGTCAATATGATGAATACTTGACAGAATGCCAGCAATCTAATGGAAAGCCTTCCTTAGAATTTCGGCAGCAGATGGCTGGAGCGGCATTTGCTCACACGAATAGTTACGATCGCGCTATTGCTAATTATTTTGCTAGTCTGGAACAGTCAGAGTATTTGGGAGATAAATATAGTCTTGCAGGCAGCAAAGTTCAGTCTCTACGCTACGGAGAAAATCCTCATCAACCTGCCGCCTGGTATCAAACTGGCACGATAGCATCGGGTTGGGCATCGGCGACTAAACTGCAGGGCAAGGAACTAAGCTACAACAATTTAGTCGATCTCGAAGCGGCAAGACGAATCATTACAGAGTTCGATTCTGCTGAGCCAGCAGCAGCAGTACTAAAACATACTAATCCCTGCGGTGCGGCGGTTGGAAGCACTCTAGTAGAAGCTTATCAAAAGGCTTTTGATGCTGATAATGTCTCGGCATTTGGCGGCATTGTGGCTTTAAATCAGCCAATTGATGCCCAAACAGCGGAGGCTTTAACCAAAACATTTTTAGAATGTGTGGTTGCTCCTGGTTGTGATGATGCGGCAAAGGAAATTCTCCAAGGTAAATCCAAACTGAGAATATTAATCCTGCCAGATTTAACTACAGGACAACCCGAAACGATCAAAGCGATCGCAGGTGGCTTTTTAGTCCAAAAAAGCGATGACAAAATCGAAAATCCTGAAGAATGGCAACTGGTAACGGATAAAAAACCGACTTCAGAACAAATCGCCGAAATGTTATTCGCTCAAAAGCTAGTCAAGCACGTTAAATCTAACGCCATTTTGGTCAGTAAAAATCGTACTACCTCAGGCATTGGTGCGGGGCAAATGAATCGTGTTGGTGCGGTCAAAATTGCCTTAGAACAAGCAGGAGAGAAAGCCAGAGGCGGCATTTTGGCTAGCGATGGTTTCTTTCCTTTTGATGATTCGGTACGAACTGCAGCGGCGGCTGGTATTACTGCTATTATTCAGCCAGGAGGGTCGATTAGAGATAAAGACTCCATTGCCGCAGCTAACGAATTGGGTTTGGTAATGGTTTTAAGCGGTACTCGCCACTTTTTACATTAGGTAGATTAAGTGCAGGCGGTATTCAACATATGTGCTTGGTTGGCAATTCTGTATTAGACTATGTTAGGTAAGAATACACACAGCAACAAATAATAGCACTGCAATTGCAATCTTATATTTTAGCCAAATATTGAGTTTGCTTGTTTGATACGGAGCTATAATAGGAAGTTAGGCATCAATAAGCCGATCAACAGTAAACAAAATATTATTTGAGCGGACTCAGATTTTATCTGAAAACAGTTAAGATGAGGTTCGCAACTACAATAATCTAGAAAGGAGGATGATTTTTAATGACCCAAGTGGTTGTTGGACAAAACGAAAATATAGAATCTGCGCTTCGTCGATTTAAACGTCAAGTATCAAAAGCAGGTATCTTCGCTGATATAAAGCGTCGTCGTCACTACGAGACACCAATTGAAAAGCGCAAGCGCAAAGCAATTGCTCGTCGCAAAAAACGTTACCGTTAAAATACGTAGTATCAAAAGGTCACTGACTTTTAGCTTTGATTATCTGATGATATCGACAGCTATCTACATCATAGAAAAGGCGATCGCAATGAATGAAAAATTATAGTTGCGATCGCTTTTTATTTTACTTCTTTTGTCTTAAGCTTAAATTAAGCTGTTCAATTTTTAGTTTGGTGCTTGATTTGAGAGAGTATTTATTTTGTTCGGAGTATCTAAACCAATGTGCCAGTAATGCTATTAATTAAATTAAATCGTGGATTTAGTGCCAGTTATCAACAACCAAGAATACGTATTATTCGATAAGGATTTTAACGTAGTTAAATTTTCCCATGATATTCAGAAGTATACCGAGCAGACCATTGACGTACAAGCAGATATTCGGCAAGGATTTCCAGAAATAATCGGCTTAGAATCAGTTTGTCAAGAAATTCTTGCAGGAGAAGAAGAAAGTTTTACCCTAGAGAGTATTTCGCGGAATCAGTCCATAGCCGAGGTAATATATTTCGATTTGTATATTAAATCGATGGCAGAATATTTGGTGATTTTGCTTCAGGATGTAACTGAGTTGGTATCTTTACGTCAGTCATTGATGCAAAGACTGAATGAAGCGGAAATTAATCTCAACAAGCTGCAAAGATTTGAGTACTGCACCAATAAAATTATTGCCTCGATGAGAGATATTTTATTGATTACTACCCCTGCAGGAAAGATTGAAAGGGTGAATAAATCCGCTAGCGATTTATTCGAGCAAAAAAAGTCAGATTTAATAGATCAACCCATTGATGAATTAATTGCCGATCCAGCATTTTTACACCAAGAAATTTATGATTATCTGACTGCTTCCAAAGATACAGTCAAAAAAATTGAAGTAAGCTTTATCCATCAACAAGAACAAGAAGTGCAAATAGAATTTGACTGTTTTATTGCACCTACAGAAGTAAAAGGCTTTTATAATTGTGTTTATATCGGTAGGGATATTACTGCCAGAAAAAAAGCTGAAATAGAAATTCGTAACTCTTTGGCTAGGGAAAAAGAGTTAAGGCAGTTAAAATCAGGCTTTATTTCGATGGCATCTCATGAATTTCGCAATCCTTTGAGCAGTATATTATTGTGCGTTCAAAATCTTCAAGCAGGCAATAAAATTGATGATGAGGAAAAAAACTTCTATCTCAAATCAATTCAAGATGCTGCACTAAACATGAACTCTCTATTGGAAGATGTGCTGATTATTAGCGTTGCTGAATCGGGGAAACAAAAGTTAAAGCTGGCTTCTTTAGACTTACAAGAGTTATGTCTGCAAATAGTTCAAGAACTCAGTTCTATTTACCCCAGTCGCCAAATAGATTTTGAATATTTAGTCGAACAAAATAATGTCAATTTAGACCGCACGACTATTAGACACATTTTAAATAATCTACTTTCCAATGCGATCAAATATTCTTCTAACCAGGAAAAAGTCGAGCTAAAGGTATTCTACGAGAATAATAACGATTTACCTCAAATAGTCATTGAAGTTGGCGATCGCGGTATTGGTATTCCCGAAGAATCCCAAAAACATTTATTTGAATCTTTTTATCGTGCGGAAAATGTTGGTAATACTCCTGGTACGGGTTTGGGGCTGTCTATTGTAAAAAAAGCGGTGGAGCTATATGAAGGAACGATCCACATTGATAGTAAGATAGATGAAGGAACCAATATTATTGTCAAAATTCCTTTATTGGAGTAAGATGAAAAATTTTGCTGGGGTTGCGATTTCAAGATATTACAAATAACATAATGTAAGGCTAAAAATAACTATTCTCGCGTTTGATAATAGTGCATCGGAATTGTCTCTTATTTTGTTATGTTTGAGGATTAATCAGCTATGAATGAAGCAACTAAGGCAGAGATGCGTGAGAAGCTAGGCAATATCTCACAGTTACAGGATCTTTTATTTGGCGAACATATCAGAGAATATCAGCAAAGGTTCGATTTATACGATGAGAAAATAAAATCTCTTGAAGAGAAAAACCGAGAGACTCAATCGATTATAGACCAACGTTTCGAGCAGTTAGAAAGAAAAATAATGCGCGAAATGAGCCTAGCAGATAATTCTTTAGAGAAGAAAATTCAATATTTCAATACTACTTATAAAGAAGAACAGCAGCAAATTAGAAAGGATTTGGAGCAAGCTGCCAAACAAAATGATGATAGCTTTCGATATCTTCAAGACACTATCAACACTCAAAGTAGCAATCTTAAGACAGAAATAGCTCAATCAAAGTCCGCTGTGGACGAAGAAATGCGCCTGTTAAAACAGCAAATAAATGAAAAGTTGAGCTCTAGCATAGCCGAATTGTCTAGCGGAAAGGTATCGCACACTGATTTAGCAGAAGTACTATTTGAAATATCTTTAAAGTTAAAAGGTACAGATGTCGAGCTGAAAACAGATTCTATCGAACAAAACGGTCATTCAGAATCACCTAACTTTGAAGAAAATCACAATTGATTGAATAGAAAAATAACAATTTACTTATAAAAACAATTCGTTATTCCCGAGCGAATAATTTATGAATAAACCTTATGGATTAATTTTAGTCAATCTAGTCGGACTAATATTATTAATCGAGCGATCTGCGATCGCAGAATCAATTAAGCAAACAGCAGTCAAAACATTTCAGGAAACAAATCCTGTCAATCTTACCGTTTGTGATGCCACACTAGCCATACCTTTCTCATCAGTTGATCGGATAGAATCTCGCTCCAAGACTGGAAAAAATCAGAGTATTATCGATCCGCAAAAAGTCAATTCACAACTACCTGAAACCAGTATTTGGTGGGCAGCAGAGCAATTCGATCCTTTCAATGGTAATTTAGTTCAGAACTGGTTGACATATCCACACAAAAAACAAATAAATCTAACGGTTAACTGGCAATTATGGAGCGAACTGGACTATTTTGGACGCTATCGCTTTGTAAATCAGTTTGGCACTGTACTGAGAAAACACGGTTACAATCTGAATGTAATCGGTCAAAAACAGCGGTGTTTAGCCGCATATAAGTTTAATTCTATTGGTAATCCACCCAAATGGGAGCTATATCTAGAAAAAATTGGTAGAGATAGCTTAGAAGTAGAACCTCCACTTAACGTAGATGACAAGACTTAAATTGATCAAGATTGCTAGAAAAATGAGGCGTTGGTGATTTAAGTAATGACCTATAAAATAATACTGTTCGTAGCTTTTAGCCTTTAGCTTTTAGCCTTTAGCTTTTAAAAATTGCATATTTTCAAAGTTGGCAAACAAAATGTAGGTTTAGCATTACGCATTCACCAACGCCAAAAATGAATAACAAGTTAATAGAGTTAAGATAGTCCTAAGTGCTTGAAAGGTAGTCTCATCGAGACTACCTTTCAAGTTTTATTTAGACACTTTCTGGTCACGAGAACGAAGAGCTTCCTATCTTTTAGCCAGCTTCTTCGCTTTTAGCTTGCGCAAACGAATAGATTCTGGTGTTACTTCAACGAGTTCGTCCGCACCGATATATTCTAAGGCACGTTCTAAGCTCATTTCTGTAGGCGCTTGTAGCTGAACCAATTCATCTCCACTAGCAGCACGATGGTTTGTCAGTTGTTTGGCTTTACAAACGTTTAAGTCTAGATCTTGAGGTCGATTATGCTCGCCAACAATCATGCCTTTGTAAACTTTGGTACCAGGAGTAATAAAGAATACGCCACGATCTTCAGCATTTTTGAGAGCATAGAAAGTTGCCACACCTTCTTCAAAAGCAGTAATAACGCCGTTGTAACGAGTTTCCAATTCTCCAGAGAAATCGCGATATTCTAAGAAACTGTGGTTCATAATTCCTTCACCGCGAGTGATGCGAACAAAATCGCCACGGAAACCAATCAAACCTCTGGCAGGAATCACAAATTCTAGTTGAGTGCGCGCGCCGTTGTTTTGCATATCTTTCATCTCGCCCTTACGCTGTCCGAGACGTTCGATACAGCTGCCTACTGCAGTTTCGGGTACATCTAAAACTAGATATTCATATGGCTCACAAGGTTTACCATTAATCTCACGATAGATTACTTGAGGTTGGGAAACTTGAAACTCATAACCTTCACGACGCATGGTTTCAATCAAAATGCCTAAGTGCAGTTCCCCTCTACCAGAAACCAGGAATTTCTCTGCAGAGTCGCCATCTTCCACTCGAAGTGCCACATTAGTTTCTAATTCTCGCATTAGGCGATCGCGAATTTGTCTGGAAGTTACGTAATCACCTTCTTGTCCCGCGAAAGGAGAATTATTAACCGAGAAAGTCATCTGCAATGTTGGCTCATCCACCTTAATCAGAGGTAAAGCCTGAGGTTCGTTGGGACAGGTAATAGTTTCGCCAATATTAGCATCGGCAAAACCAGATACTGCCACAATATTACCCGCGCTAGCTTCGGGTAACTCTACCCTAGCCAATCCCTTAAAGCCCATCAGCTTAGAGATTTTAGCTTTGACAATCTTGCCGTCTTCTTTAATCAATGCAGCTTGCTGTCCAGCTTTCAATACTCCATTATGAATCCTACCGATCACAATACGACCCAGGTAGTCAGAATAATCTAGGGTTGTAACCTGTAGCTGTAGCGGCTTGTCTATATCTCCTGCTGGTGGTGGTACATGGTGAATAATCGCCTCGAATAAAGGTTGCATATCGACGCCTTCGTCATCCAGCTCTTCCTTAACAAAGCCCTGCAAACCAGAAGCATAAAGAGTAGTGAAATCACACTGGTCGTCATCTGCACCTAACTCGACAAATAAATCGAATACTTTATCTACCGCACCATCGGGGTGAGCGCGGGGGCGATCAATCTTGTTGACTACCACAATGGGGCGCAAGCCTTTTTCCAACGCCTTTTTTAGCACGAAGCGAGTCTGGGGCATGGGACCTTCATTGGCATCAACAATTAGGATACAACCGTCAACCATTCCCAAAACTCGCTCTACTTCTCCACCAAAGTCTGCGTGTCCTGGT
>JBCDCO010000112.1:0-16830 GCA_039181635.1 Cyanobacteria bacterium P01_G01_bin.19
AGGTACTATTACTATTGCTGTGGGTGCAACACTACCCGCAAATGCTATTTTTAGCTTTTCAGACTTCAACTTTCATCGACACAATAGCCCTGCGACTCAATTTCATACCACCGAATATACTAATCAAGATGGTAGTAATGCAGGAACAGGTGTTGAGGCATTTAACCAGTTTGTTCATGAAGAAGCCAGCGCGGTCGATTTAGATGAGCTAAACGCCCGTAGATTAGACGCTAGCAAATTAAATATCAGCGAAAGCGACATTGAAGATCTTAAAATTTATTTTATTCATGAAGGGGCGGGATATCGCAACCAGTTAAAAATTAAAAGTACTGGCGCGACTGAGATGGAAGGCTTAGTCTTTGTCGATGGTTCTATGGGTGATGGTGCAGAACAGCTACAAAAGGGCGACTATGTTAGTTTAGGAGAAATCAAGAAAGGTACTACCCTGGACTTTTCTTTGTTGGCTAACGGATATCAAAGTTCTAGCTACCATACATACTATGCAGGAATAGAACGCAATCCTGATAAGATTCAGCACGTGATGGCTTATCAGTATCAGGAAGACTATCTCGTTTTGGCTTGGGAAGATTTATATCAAGGAGGAGACAAAGATTATAACGATATTGTATTTGTTATGAATCTCAAGCAGGAGAACTTAGATCTTATTCCTGGCGATTCTTCTGCTTCTAACGATGTAATTGCCGTTGCCGATCGCGTCGAAACCGACCACAATACCGCAATATCGATCGCCGTTCTCGAAAACGACGAAGATCCCCAAGACGATAGCTTCTACATATCTGAGGTAGACGATCTGTTGACGGAAAAGGGTACGGTTACTATTCAAGGAGACAGGGTATTGTATACGCCTAATCCTGGTATTTCAGACATCGATACCTTTGAATACACTATTACCGATGCTAGAGGTGCAACAGATTCGGCGACGGTAACTGTAGTTGTAGGCGCACCTCCTGAAATCACTTTATTTGCTGACTAAATTCTTCAGACAAAATCAATGGAATAACAATTTAAGGACACAGATAACTTTCTTTGTGTCCTTTTTTTTGTAAAAACTAATTATTGACCACTAAAAACTGCTCTAACTGCTCTAACTGCTCTAACTGTTAAAACAAGCCATATAGCTTAATAACCAGCTAGCCATAGTCGCGCGACGGGTTTGTCTGGGACCAAATTCCCCTAGTTTATATCCTTGGAAACCTAATTGTTCTTTCAGTAATTGTTTATTCTCTTTAGGAATAGAACGAGTTAACTTAACTGTAGGAGGACGATTTTCGATAAAATCTGGAGGTTCGGGATATTTTTCTGCCCAATCATCAATTACTTCCTCCGTACTCCAAGTTTGGTTGGTTTCGTCAAAACGATAGCCTAGATAGTGCCACACTAATCTATTGACAGTCTCATCATCCAGTTTTTCTTGCAAAATTGCCCAAATAGTATCGGTGTTTAGAGGAGGTAAATTAGACATTGATAAAGCTACAACAAGTAAATGCTTAACTAAATAATAAATCTTTGGTGTTCGATGAAGAAGCCTACTCAATGGGAAATTATCATCGCTTTAATTGTCGGTGTCATCGGCGTATCTTCTGCTGCAATCTGGGTTCGTTTGGCAGTCGATACGGCTAACCCAGATAACAAAGTTGGCTTTAGCGTATTTTTAGCGGCATCTCGCCTGATCTTCTCCGCCCTAATTCTCTTAACCAGTTGGCGGAAATTAAAACCCTCCAAAATATCATCCACTAACATTTACTATGCGATCGCCGCAGGAATTTGTCTGGCGGTTCACTTTGCCACCTGGATCACTTCTTTAACCCATACTTCTATCGCCGCATCAACGGTACTGGTAACGACAAATCCAATTTGGGTGGGGCTGATTAACTGGTGGTGGTATAAAGAAAAACTCAACAGACAAAATATTATCGGCATCGCGATCGCTTTAGGCGGAGGTGTAATTATTGCGATCGCCGATCGTGGTGGCATAGTAAGCAACTATAGCAATCCTCTTTTGGGAAATTCCCTCGCTTTAGTTGGGGCGATAATGTCTAGCCTCTATATTATTTTTGGTTCCCAAGCCCAACGACAGGGATTAAATACTGCTAGCTATATTGCGATCGCCTATTCCGTCGCGGCAATTTGTCTATTCCCCTTACCCTTTCTATATCAAACCAGTTATTTAAATCATTCAGTCAACGTATATATCTTCGTCATTTTAATGGCGATCGTGTCTCAACTTATCGGTCATACTACCCTAAACTGGTTGGTACGCTGGGTGTCGCCGACGATAATCAGTCTGAGTTTGCTATTTGAACCAGTAGTCGCTAGCTTGGTTGGGGCGATCGTTTTTCAGGAAATTCCTGCTATGAGCGTTTTGATTGGTGGGTTAATTATTCTTACTGGTATCGCGACTTTTTTGTTGCCCAACAAGTAAATATGTTTATAACTTTTGAAAGTATACTTTGACTATTTCTATTTGCAAAATAACTTATAATTGAGTTTCGTATGGATAGAGAATTATTACGGACAACATTCGTTAGTCCCAGTAGTCTGATACCTAGACAAAACTCCAGAGAGATGACTAAATCTAGGGTGAATAGTCTTAGAAAGAAGATTAGAAAGTATGGTTATGATGCTGACAAGCCAATAGAGGTAGCAGAAGTGGATGGCAAATTAGTCATAATAGACGGGCATCATCGGTATCAAGCTTCAGTTAGAGAAAGGTTAGCCGAAGTCCCAATAGAAGTTTACAAGGTTTCTTCCGAAACACAAAAGGAATATTTAGAGGACACAGCAGAAGCAAGAGGATATAGCGAAGATAGTTTTTAAAACCATGAATAACACAGCGTCAATAGATATTTTACAAGCAGCATCTGTAATAAGAGAATATGCTGATATTCAAGAAAGATTAATTGAAGAGTTTGAGAATCAACACCATTCATTCTTGAATGAATCCGACTTTATAATCAAACCTAAAACTGGCATTTTATATGCTATGGATGAAAAGTGGAAATTTAGAAAGCACGGTTTGGGAATTGATTTTGAGGGTAGCAATTCTGGCAAAATCATAAATGCTCATGTAGGAATAATTAACTATAAAAGAGGTTTTGATTCTTGGAGAATTTCCGAGTATTTTGAATCATTAAACTACTCGGAAATAGTATGGAATTCAAACAAAATAGATATTGATGACAGCAAAGAATTAGATAAATTGCTAGAGTTGATGGAAAAAGGCAGTCTAATAAAAAAAGTTTCAGAAAAGTATAAGCTTTATGAATTTGAGCATGATAAGCCAATAAGCAAATTTGAAACCGAACTAGCGCAGATATCAAAAAGCTCATAGCTTAAAGTTTTTTAATAATGTTTTCTGTATTTTGTTTGCAGGTAGTATGTGCAGATTTTCAATATCTATCTGACCATACTTTTCTGCTGATTCTGCGATTAAAAAAGTTAGTAAGGGGATATTGAATTGTTGAAGTTGGCGAATCAACTTCTCCCTCTCTTTATCCCAAGATATGAGGATACAAATACAGCCACTCAATGCCGAGAGTTTTTCATTTACCGCAGCAGTTAAGTGGTCAAAAGTTTTATCCTGACAGGCTTGGATGCTTGCCAGAATTTCTAACATCTGTTCGCTGCTACCCAATCCTCTACCAGAGGTGAAGCAGTAAGATTGCAAACCAACAAACATCAAGTCGAGTAATGATTCTTGGGTATGAAAATCACAAGCAAAAGAAGCTGCAACTGAAATAGCCTCTTCTAAAATAGTACTTTCTGCTTGGGGCTGAAAAGTATCTAGAATTAGCGCGTGACGTACAAAATATTCGCTCTGTTCTTCTCTAACTACAGGGTTGCCAGTTTTTGCCCAGCTTTTCCAGTGTATGCGACGTAGCGGATCGCCCGCCCGATAGTCTCTTAAAGAGACAAACTCTTCTGAATCTCCCACTGAAGACGCCAGGCTAACGCTACCAGATTGGGACATTCTCGAACCAGGAAGATTGATCGCAGGAAGCTGATATCTTCGGGGCAAAACTAATAAAGATTGGGTATTATCGATCGCTTTGACTGCATTAAAAATATTAAACGGATCGGGACGCAAAATATTTATTCCTGTCAGCCTGACTATTCCTCGGTGAGTCGGAGTAATTTCCCCTTTGACAATGGTTTCTGTTTCTGGTTTGAGAAGAGGCAAGGCGATCGCTTTGGTTTTGGCTTTGCGTCTGCGGGCGATCGCTTTTGACCAGCGTAAATAAATAACGGTTAGGGATTTTACTGAGCCTTTCTTACTTCCTTGATTGACTGCTCGCTTAAATTCCGCAAAACTAAGTTTAGGATGGGCTATTTCTTCGCGCAAACTCAGCCCTAGCTGTATTTTTTTGGTTTGACTGACAATTTCGATCCTGTAAGCAAGCTTTACTCCTACTGTAGCGAATCTGGGCAGACTGCGTTGCAGACGAAAACTGCCGCGAAAAAACCAGCTAAAGGCGATCGCAATGGATAAAATCGCCAGCAAAAAGGTAAAAATTTGATATGCCATTGTTTGTTTGGTATCCAAGCCAATCGTTGCTGTGGCAAGCAAACAAATTAGAATACCCCAACCTCCTGGGGTCAAACGTTTTAATAGCCACTGCTGTATCTGGTAACTCAAACAAAACAGACGATACAGAACTTTCATCTTTTTTAACCAAATGAAAGCTCTATACTGGCACAACTATCATCGGGAGTCGCTTAGTTGAATGGGTAAAGCGGCAAAGCCGAAGCTATCAGCTATCAACTTAAGTAATCTTTAGAGCTAAGAGCTTTTTGGTAAAGCTAAGGTTTTGAAGTTAAGTAAAAATCCCTTTCCCCTTTCCCCTTTCCCAGTCTTATGCCCTAAAGGATTCCCTTTGGTCACGAAGCAGTATCCTTTAGGGCAACAGATAAATTAGTACGTCACATCAATTTAATAAGTTCTTTTCGCTGTAGCTAAACGAGAAATAATACTGGTAATTAAAACCAGCACTACCAAAACAAATGCAGCACCCCAAGCCAAATCTTGCTGATTTTTAAAAGGTACGATCGCAAAGTTATAAACCAATACTGCTAAAGAAGCTGTAGGTTCTGCCAAACCATTGTCCCAGTTGGGCCAATATTGGGTAAACAGCGCGGTAAACAACAATGGCGCAGTTTCTCCAGCCGCCCGCGCAATAGATAGGGTAACTCCCGTAATAATTGCGGGTAAGGCAGCGGGTAAAACAACCTGTAGAACGGTTTGATATTGATTTGCCCCTACCCCAACCGATGCTTGACGTACTTCCTGGGGAACCAGCTTAAGAGATTCATCGGTAGTACGAACGATAATGGGCAACATTAAGATCGACAAGGCAAAACCCCCAGCCCAGGCGGAGTAAGTTCTAGTAGTCAAAACCACCGCACTATAGGCAAACACCCCTACAATAATCGAAGGAACGCCACTCAAAACATTAGTAGCAAAGCGAATCCATTCGGCAACCTTGCCTTCATTAAATTCTGACAGGTAGATTGCAGCCATCACGCCGATAGGAACGCTAATCAGCGCGCCAATACCCACCATAATCACCGTACCTAAAATGGCATTACCAAAACCGCCACCTTCAACTAAGGGAGGAGGTGGCAACTCGGTAAATACAGATGCAGATAAAGAACTAATACCTTTGGTCAATAAGTAGGTGAGAATGATAAACAGAGGTACGATCGCTAGCAGGGTAAAAAAACCTGCAATAAAACTCATGATCAATCCAAACAGAGTCCGTGGAGAAGTTGGATTGCGGTTGAGACTGAAGATTTCAAAGCCCGATGTTGATTTGTCGATATCTAAAGTCATTATTAGTTGATAACTATATTTTTTGTAATTGAGTAACTAGTAACTGAGCCAAAACGTTTACTACTAAGGTAATAAAAAATAGAATCAAGGCTGCATACATTAAAGCTGCTACTTGCAGCCCACTCGCTTCAGCAAACTGATTGGCTAGCAAAGAAGAAACCGTATTGGAAGGAGCAAATACAGAGGTATCTACTTTATTGGAGTTACCAATCAACATGGTCACAGCCATTGTTTCTCCCAATGCCCGACCCAAAGCCAACATAATCCCCCCAATAATGCCTGAAGAGGCTGCGGGTAAAATGATTTGAAAAATTGCTTCCCAACGAGTAGCACCCAAACCAACTGCAGCCTGACGCAAACCTCCATCCACATTAATAATGGCATCGCGACCGATCGCTGCAATAGTAGGTAAAATCATCACCGAGAGAATTAGGGCAGCAGGCAGCATTCCTGGTCCTCGTAGGGGAGTAAAGCCTTTGAGAAAGGGAATCAAAACAAAGATGCCCCATAGTCCATAGACTACGCTAGGTACTGCTGCCAATAGCTCGACCAAAAAGACAATAACTCTTTGAAATGCAGAGGGTAAATAGTCCTCGCTCAAAAATATTGCCACCCCCAAACCAATCGGTACGGAAATAGCTAGAGCAATAAAGGAACTGACCAGAGTACCGTAGATTGCAGGCCAAACCCCATATTGGCTATTTACAGGATTCCAGCTACTGGTTGCCAAAAAACCCAAGCCAAATTCCTGGATGGCTGGCATGGCTTTGAGACCTACTTGGATCGTAATCCACACCAGAACCCCTGCGATCGCAAAGGCTAAGATTTTGGAAATCCAATAAAAACTATTATCGAGAGCTCTTTCCACACCAGGACGAGGCTCTATCTTTGAATCATAAATATTTTTCATATCAATACTTTCGTTTGATTTAAAATTTAGGCGCTGAATAGTTGCTTAATCTTCAATATAACCAGAAGCAGCTTATGTCTTTCTTCCACATCTTACTAGTATTTATTTACCTTATTATGATTAAGTCCAGGTAAAGCGAATATTATGCTGCTTTAGATAAAACATTTCACCTAAAGCCTCATTACGATAAACAATCGAAGTACAATACAGAGGTATTAACTCTCCCTTGTATTTCAGTTGAGAGGACATATGATTATCTCACTTCTAATTTATCGCGAAATTTATGGATGCTTTTGCTCAAATTCCTCCAGAATGGACGAAATCAGCAACTCATGCCTTTGACTTTTGCTGCCCTAGCTGTAAAACACCCCCAACCAAGGCAAAAAGCGTTTGGCTAAACCGTCGTGCCCCTGTTAGTATGGGCGATCGCCGTAAGTATCAAGAATTTTATCTTTGCGAATGCGGTACTACATGGTGGGGTTGGAGCAACGACCGACCGCCCTCGGAATTAGGCAACAAATAAATTTCTTGGCTTTATTTATTTAGTTTAATACTCAAAAAAGCCTTATTCTTAAACATGACTTTAGTTATCTACTCGATCGAATGCAGTTTGACAAAATTCTAATCGCCAATAGAGGAGAAATTGCTCTACGCATTTTACACACCTGTGCTGAAATGGGTATTCCTACCGTAGCCGTACACTCTACGATCGATCGCCAAGCCCTTCACGTCCAGTTGGCGGATGAAAGTGTCTGTATTGGTCCTCCTCCCTCTGGGAAAAGCTATCTCAATATTCCCAACATTATTGCTGCTGCATTAACTCGTAACGCTACAGCTATTCATCCTGGCTACGGATTTTTGGCAGAAAATGCGCGTTTTGTCGAAATTTGCAACGATCATCAGCTAACTTTTATCGGTCCTTCCAAAGAAGCAATGTTGGCTATGGGAGATAAGTCTACTGCCAAAAAAACCATGCAAAATGCTGGAGTACCTACTGTTCCAGGTAGCAACGGTTTGCTAAGGGATGAAGACGAAGCTAAAACGATCGCGGACAAGATTGGCTATCCTGTAATGATCAAGGCTACTGCTGGCGGTGGCGGTAGAGGAATGCGCTTGGTACGGGATGAATCGGAGTTAATCAGAATGTTCCAAGCTGCACAAGGGGAGGCAGAAGCTGCTTTTGGTAATGGAGGCGTGTACCTAGAAAAATTTGTAGAAAATCCGCGCCATATTGAGTTTCAGATTATTGCCGATAGTCACGGTAATGTCGTTCACTTAGGAGAAAGAGACTGTTCGATTCAGCGACGCCATCAAAAGCTATTAGAAGAAGCTCCCAGTGCTGTATTGAGTCAATCCTTAAGGGACAAAATGGGAGAAGCTGCGGTCAAGGCTGCCAAATCGATTAACTACGTCGGTGCGGGAACAGTAGAATTTTTGCTCGATAAATACGGCGATTTTTACTTTATGGAAATGAATACTCGTATTCAGGTAGAACATCCCGTTACTGAAGTAGTTACAGGTATTGACCTGATTGCCGAACAGATTCGCGTGGCACAGGGAGAAAAACTGAGATTTACTCAGGATAATATTAATTTACGAGGTCATGCGATCGAGTGCCGTATTAATGCCGAAGATCCTAAATATAATTTTCGTCCCCATCCAGGGCGTATTAGTGCTTATCTACCCCCAGGGGGACCAGGGGTAAGAATGGATTCTCACGTCTATACTGACTATGAAATCCCTCCTTATTATGATTCTCTGATTGGCAAGCTAATTGTCTGGGGAGAAGATCGCGATACGGCGATCGCGCGGATGAAGCGAGCTTTACGAGAATGTGCGATTACAGGGGTTCCCACGACCATCGAATTTCATCAAAGAATCTTAGAAACCCCTGCTTTTCTTAAAGGAGAAATCTATACTAACTTTATCGCCGAACACCTGAGCGATTAACTAGAGTAACAAGCCTATTAATCCCCATATCCTTCCCCCGCAACCTTGCCGTTGAAGACAATATATTGATAGATGTTGTATGCGAGCATAATCGGAATCAAGAAACCGATAAACACGATCATAAAGACTAGAGAGCTTGGTGCAGCAGCAGCTTCGTAGATCGTGATTTCGGTAGGAATGATATAGGGGAAAACAATCAGCCCCAAGCCCAAAAAGGTAAGCAGGAATAATAAAATAGTCCAAACAAAAGGTATTCTTTCTCGACGGGCATCAATGCTTCTGACTAGCAAAGCAATTAGCAACACGCCCAAGATCGGAATCAAAGCAAAAATATATACCAAAGGTGCGCTAAACAAACGCGCCCTAGCAGTAGCATAAAAAATGGGGGTGGTAATGGTAATTAAAACCGCACCGATTAAAGTAGTGTATGCAGCTAACTTTGCCGTACTAAAGTGAATTTCCTGTAAGTCGCCTTCGGTTTTATTAATTAGATAAGTCGAACCGATTAATACATAACCTTGAATTAAGGTAAATGCAACTAATACAGTCTGCCAACTCAGCCAATCCCAGTTACCACCGACAAAATGCCCCGAAGCATCTACCGCAATACCTTCAATTACTCCACCCAGAGCAAAACCCTGACCGATGGCAGCTAGAAGACTGCCAATGCCAAACGCCAAATTCCACACAAACTTGTTATTGGAATGCTCCCTAAACTCAAAAGCTACAGCCCGAAAAATCAAGCCAAAAAGCATAATCATGATGGGAATATACAAAGCTTGCAAAATCGTGCCATATGCCACGGGAAATGCCCCAAACAAAGCACCTCCCATTAGCACCAACCAAGTTTCATTAGCATCCCAAACATTGCTCAAGCTAGTCATCAAGATCCCACGTCGTTCTTCGGTAGAGGCTGTCAAGGATAAAATTCCCACGCCCAGATCGAAACCATCCAACATCACGTAGAGAAACAAAAAAAGTGCCAAGACAACAAACCAGACTTGAGGCAAAAAGTATTCTAAGGATTCCATATTTTATCGAGCATTGAGCATTTAACATTTATCATTTTCTAGTCGTAGGGTGGGCGACAAACAATTAATTTATCGATCTACCAAAAACAATATTCTTTGCCCACCATTTATGAAATTATTGCTGCGTTTCTAAGGGACGACTGTTGGGAATAAATTCAGCGGGAGTAGTATCTAATCTTTCTTCGTTTTGTTGTTTTTCTCCTGGCGCGAGTAGATCTAAGTTTGGTCCATGACTGATAATACGACTGCCAAAATAAACTACCGCGATCGCCAGAATAGTATAGGTAATCGCAAAACCCGTTAGAGAAGTAAGCACATCACCTGGGGGTAAATTGGAAGCTGCATCTACGGTACGCACTTCACCATAAACCACCCAAGGCTGTCTGCCTACGCAGCGCACGATCCAGCCGCATTCGATCGCAATATACCCTAGTGGTGCCGACAGCAACCAAGTCCTCAACAGCCACTTTTGCTGGGTAATATTTTCGGCAGATAGCTTACCCCGCAACCACTGCAACACAGTAACTGCCATCAGCGCGGCTAAGAAAACCCCGATCGCGATCATAATCCGAAAAGAATAATAAATTAAGCCAACCATGTGAGGGCGGTCTTCTGGTGCATAGGCTTTTAGTCCCTGTACGGGTTCGGAAAGTTTGGGTTTGACCTCTAAGATGTAGCTGAGTAAGCCTGGAATCGATACTTCCCAATCGTTTTGTTCGGCTTTTTCATTGGGAATGGCTACCACACTCCAAGAAGGAGATTCTCCAGCAGGGATGGTTTCCCACTGTGCTTCCATCGCCGCAAGCTTGGTAGGTTGATAGTGGTAAACTTGTTCGCCACTTAAATGTCCCATATATAGTTGCACAGGAGTTACGGCGATCGCAACCGCGAGAACCAGCTTAAAGGAAAGAGTAAAGAATTTGGGATGGCGTTTTTGGAGAATATACCAAGCACTGATTCCACCAATCATAAACAAAGATGTCTCTAAAGTTGCAAAGAACATATGGAGAATACTGTTGCGCATGAAGGGGTTAAAAATGGCTTGAAAATAGTCGTTAACTACAAATTTACCATCAACAAAAATGCCACCAGCAGGAGTCTGCAACCATGAGTTGGCACTCAAAATCCAAAATATAGAAAGATTTGCTCCAAAGGCGACCATTATAGTTGCTACATAGTGCATTACTGGGGGGACTCTATTCCAGCCAAACAGCATAATTCCCAGAAAGCCCGCCTCTAGCATAAATGCCATAGAAGCCTCAAAACCCAAAATGCTACCAAAAAAGTCTCCTACCGCTTCGGAAAAAGGAGCCCAGTTAGTTCCAAACTGAAACTCCATCGGGATTCCCGAAGCGACGCCAATGCCAAAGTTAAGAACGTATAATTTAGACCAAAAACGAGCGTGAAGATAGTAGTCTTTGTTGCGAGTTTTAAGCCACATTCCCTCAACTACAATCAGGTAGATTGCCATTCCTGTAGTTAAGACGGGCCAAATCATGTGAAAAATTGCTGTCAGCGCAAACTGCATCCGCGACAGAACAACTGCATTGGATAGAAAGTCCATTATTTATAGCTATCTAAAGTCTTGTGAATTGCTTCGTATATCTAAATTGTAGAAAAAAAACAGCTATTTTGCTGCAAGTGATGTTAAGCAATTGTGAAAAATGAACTAACAACAGTACAACGTGAATTCGGAGTTAGGAGTTAGGAATTCGGAGTTAGGAGTTCGGAGTTCGGAGTTCGGAGTTCGGAGTTAGGAGTTAGGAGTTCGGAGTTAGGTGTTCGGAGTTCGGAGTTCGGAGTACCCCTGTTAAGGTGAGCGTTTGTACTGCTTTTGCTGCTGAAGAAGACGAGCAGTAGAGCGATGAGGATGTTTGGGGTCATAAGTAGGTTTTGGTTTTGATTTTTTCTTTTATACTCAGTCACCAATCCTTCTACAGATTTGACCGACAAAATAGATGACATCGAGCAATACCTCTGTCAATCGAATAGATAACGTGAGTTACGGTTAACAAATACGTGATGCCATTTCTAATTTTGTAGAAGATGACTCGCGAAAATGATAGGCTAACTAGGGTGATTGTTTAAGTCATAAGTGCGGTTGAAAGGATATCTATCAAAGGAAAAACACTTATTTGAGTGGTTTACTGCGCTCGATTTGAAACTGATTGCGATCGCTGTATTGGTTTTCTTTCCCCTCAAGGTTTTAGCTCAATCAGAAACAGATATACGCGAAAATGCTCCTAATGTAATTGAAAGAACTGCCCCCAGACAAAATCGCCCATTAACTCCCAAAATTCCTCAACCAAAACCAGAACCCAATCTCCAGGCTCCCAATATTCCTCGGACTTCTGAATGTCTCCAGCCAAATGATCGCCGAGATGCTGGAGAGATTTTTTATGTTCGAGATGTGGAGGTGTTGGGAAATACGGTTTTGCAGTCAGAAATAGATGCAGAAATTAATCGGTTTAAAAGACACTTTGTTACTCTAGAAGATTTAGTGTGTTTGCGATCGCAAATTACTAATCTCTATCTCAATAATGGCTATGTAACTTCTGGCGCATTTATTCCCAATAATCAAGATTTAGATGATGGCATTGTCGCGATCCAGGTAATAGAAGGAAGTGTCGCGGAAATTGGCATCAGAGGTTTAAAACGTCTGCGATCGAGCTATATCCGCAGTCGCGTAAGTTCGGCGACTAAGAAACCTTTAAATCAAGTCAAATTAGAATCTGCTCTGCAGCTACTATTACAAAATCCACTCATTTCGAGAGTAGATGCGGAGTTGACCGCTAGCAACACTGCGGGAAGCAATATCTTACTGCTCGATATTCAAGAAGATGATGCTTTTTTTACCAATATCGGTACGGACAACTATCGCTCTTCTAGTATTGGCGAATCGCAGCTCACTGCTAGCATAAATCATAATAACCTTTTGGGCTTTGGCGATCGCATTTATGCCAGCTATAGTTTGACAGAAGGACTCGATCTTTATAGCCTTGGCTATACCTTTCCCATAAATGCTAAAGGCGGTACTTTTTCTTTTGCCTATGACAACAGCGATACTGAAGTTGTTGATGATGAATTTGCCAACGTAGATATCGCCAGTCAAACAGAGAGCTTTTCAGTAGGTATACGCCAGCCTGCGATCCAATCGCCCAATACAGAATTTGCTCTTAGTCTTAATTTGGACGTGCGTCGCCGCCAGACTTTTCTCGATAGCGATCCCTTTCCCTTTACTCTCGGCTTAACGGATGGTTTTGCCAACGTTACCGTACTGCGTTTTGCTCAAGAATGGGTCAATCGCCAACCAACTCGGGTATTTGCAGCGCGATCGCAATTCAATTTTGGGATAAATGCCTTTGATGCCACGATTAATAATATTGGTGCTGACGGTGAATTTTTGGCTTGGCAAGGACAATTTCAATGGGTACAGCAGTTATCTTCCAGAATTTTACTCGTCACTAGATTGGGAACTCAGTTAACTCTCGACTCTTTACTTTCTCTGGAGAAATTTAGCTTGGGTGGCATTAATACCATTAGAGGTTATGCCGAAAATCGTCTAGTTACCGACAATGGTGCATTCACCTCAGTCGAGCTACGGATTCCCGTTACCTCCAATCCTCAAACATTTCAGTTAATACCCTTTGCCGAAGTCGGTACGGGCTGGAATAATGAAGAACCAGGAGCAGATCCGACGACTTTAGCCAGCTTGGGTTTGGGTTTACGCTGGTCGATCACTTCAAATTTGTCAACGCGCTTAGATTATGGCATTCCTTTACTCGAAACTACCGATGAAGGAGATGGACTACAGGATAAGGGCTTACATTGGTTTTTGAACTATCGGCTTTTTTAACCTTTTAGGCAGAGAATTCCTGCTCTCTATCAATTTCACCAGAATATTGCTAAGCTACTCAAAATCTATTTTTTTAGTAGGAGGTATTCCTTCGATGTTAATTATTCCTTGAATTACCGAACCAACTATCGGTGCAGCAACTGTAGAACCATAGGTATGTTCCCCTTGAGGTTCGTCTACCACTGCTAAAACTGCATAACGCGGTGCTTCAACGGGAAATACACCGACAAAACTAGTTATCTTGGCATTTTCGTCATAACCTCCGCGATCAATCGCCTTTTGGGAAGTACCAGTTTTGCCTGCAATTCTGTAGCCAGGAATTTTAGCTGCATAACCACTACCGTCCTCAACAACTTTTTCCATCATTTCTAGAACTGTTCGTGCAGTCTTAGGCGAAAATACTTGTCTGGTATGAGGGGGTTGAGAATAGTGTAGATGACCTTGGTAGTCTGATAAGCCTTTAACTACATGGGGGGTAATCAATTTTCCTTCATTTGCTAATGCGGCGTGAATTTGAATTAATTTTAAAGGAGTAAGAGAAAAACCCTGCCCAAAAGCAGTAGTAGCAGGTTCTATTTCCCTGACCGTAAATTCTACTTCGTTTTTCAGTCTTCCTGTGGTGTAGCCAGGAATGTCGAACTCTACTTTGTCCTCTATGCCTAATTTTTGCAAATCTCGATAATAATCTAGAGGATCGATACGGCGCATTGCTTTGATCATGCCTACGTTACTCGAATGCTGCAGAATTTGAGCCAAGGTTAATTCTCCACGAGCGCCTTTTTTGAGAAAGTCATGGTTGCGTACGACTGCATCTTTAATTTCTATTTCTCCCGTATCGTTAAATGTATCGTGAGGAGAGATAACACCCGCATCTAAAGCTAGAGCGATATTAATTGGTTTAAAAGTAGAGCCAGGTTCGTAGAGATCCGTAACCGCCCAATTTTTAAATACGCTAAAGTCTTCATATGTATAGTACTTGTTCGGATCGTAGGTAGGCTCGGATACCAAAGCAGCGATCGCACCATCTCTCACATCCATCACAATGACCGTACCTCTTTTTGCCTTGTACTCTTCCATTTTCTTAGCCAGAGCATTACGAGCAATTTGCTGCAAACGCAGGTCGATAGTTAACTGCAGGCGGAGATCGTCAAAGTTAAACATTTGTTGCGATCGCTCTAGATCTCCTGGATGAAACACTGCTTCATTGTTGCTAAAGCTGCGCTTCATCTGCCAGCTAATAGGATCTCGCTCTAATAACTTATTTTGGGTGTACTCTACCCCTGCTTGGGGAGTGCGGCTGCTGTCTAGATTAACGTATCCCGTTACTTCGGCTGCCATTTCTCGATGAGGGTAAAAACGAGAATAATTTTGCTTGAGATCTAAGCCATCGATTTTCATCGCAGCGATCTTTTCTTTGGCTGATTCTGATATGTTTCCTGCCAAACGTATACCCCAGTCTTGTTTTTTAAAGATTGCGACAAAATCTTCGGCAGTTTTATTGCCGAGAATAGCCGATAGCTCGCGCGCAATTGCTTCTGCAGGTACAGGTTGAGAATTTCTTTTAAACAGATGAGGATGGACGTAGAGAGTATAGGTAATTCTATCTGTTGCTAGGACGTTTTGGTCTCGATCTACTATCTGGCGGCGAGGAATATAAAAGTTTAGCCTGGTTGTTTGTTGATCCTTGGCAATTTGAGTCAGTTTTTTGCCTTTGGGAGCTTGTTCGTAAACAATTACGGGATCTACAATTTGCAGATAATATAGTCGCGCTGTCAACCCGACTGTTCCTAGCAGTAATATGCCCCAAACAAAAAATAGCCTCAATAGTGGTGGGTTCTGTCTTCTTCTAAATCTGCTATTTGATAGCGATCGGTTTGCTTGAGAGGAAGATGAAGAATTAAATCTAGTATTGTTGACTTTTTTTTTTGCTTTTGTCGACTTTCGCGGTAGTTTGAATCTAGATTTAGTCATAAATTTTAGCTAGAAGCTATTTGAGGACTTAAATATTAATTGAAAATAGATTGTATCTAAGTTATTGAAAATCTAATATTTTAAAAAAATAAAATTTGATCGCTCGCCTCTAAATTTGAGCATTGGTAAATCAAGGTATGAAAATTAGATTAATTTGACTGATACATATTTTGAAAAAGCTAAGAGCTAAGAGCTAATAGCTAATAGCTACGAATAGTATTATTTTGTACGTCATTACTTAAATTACCAACGCCTAAATTTGCGACTGTAATTCTCGAGGCGATAATCTTACTAAGAAACATACTTGCAATTTAATATCCCAAAATATTCTGTTTGATTTTGCTGCTTGATATGTGATCGGAAGCGGCTGTTGGCTTCTTAAGATCTATTTTTGCTGGAGAAACGAATACCGCAGACTCAGGGGTAGAGATCGAAAGGCGGCTGTCTTGACTAGCTTCGTGAGCAATTTGATATTTTATTTTTTCGTTAATTGCAGTTAATTCTCGCTCTTGACGCTGCAAGTCTTCTAGGTTGCGGTACTCTTGACTCCAAAGTTCGGGGATGCGAACCGTAGATGAATACAAACCAATACTAGCAAGCATTGAAAATAGTGCTAGGGTAAAAGATCCTTTTTGTAAAATCGAAAGCAGTTGAAGATTTTGAGGCAGTCTATTTTGTTGGGGAAAACTGCGATTCTTGACCACTTTTCTAACCTGTTTCCCTCGCAATTTGACAGGCTGTTGGTAAGAATCAGTTTCTAATTTGGATTGTGGTTTTGATGGGTAGTATTGAGTTTCAAAATCGGATTGGCGAAGAGCGGACATAAAGAATCGTCTCCTTTCAATTGGAAGTCGTTGGGCGAATTTTAACTCAGATTTGAAAAAATGATAAGAGTAGTTTGGCAATATTAATAATGAATCACAAAAAACTATAAATTTTTAACAGCACAGTTGATCGACTTTTTATACTATAAAAAAGAATTACGGCGTTGACGATCTAACAGCTAAAGTAAAAATCATCGTGTTTTTAACTGTTGATATATATTTTTAATACTTTTTACAAGCAGCAATTTTTTGCTTTGGCTTGTGTCTTTCGATCGCGTTTGAATAATTAACCTTACTCAGATTCAGAACATAGTGAAATTAAACCGCGCAATTATTGCCTACAAAGAAGGTGATCAAAACAGCAAACAGTGGGCAGAAAAATGCGCTCGAGAATTAGAAAATCGCCATTGTCAAGTTTTGATTGGACCTAGTGGCAT
>JBCDCO010000113.1:0-16781 GCA_039181635.1 Cyanobacteria bacterium P01_G01_bin.19
AGATAGTTTCTTTTTAGTTATTGGCACTAAAACCTGTGGCTACTTTCTGCAAAATGCTATGGGGGTAATGATTTTCGCCGAACCTCGCTATGCCATGGCGGAATTAGAAGAAGGGGATATCTCGGCAAAACTCAATGACTATGAAGAATTAAAAAGGTTATGTTTGCAAATCAAACGCGATCGCAATCCTAGCGTGATTGTTTGGATTGGTACTTGCACCACCGAAATCATTAAAATGGATTTGGAGGGTCTAGCACCCAAACTAGAAGCAGAAATTGGTATTCCCATCGTTACCGCTCGTGCCAATGGTCTAGACTATGCCTTTACCCAGGGTGAAGATACCGTACTTGCGGCAATGGCTCATAAGTGTCCCACAGAAGCACCCAAGCAAGAAGCAGAGAAAAAAGAGCGCAATGCTGTTTCTAGTCTGCTCAACTTTGGGCGTAAGAAAGAAGAAGTCAAACAGACAGAATCTGAATACAAAGATCACCAGCCTTTAGTTTTATTTGGCTCTTTGCCCGATCCTGTCGTTACCAATCTCACTTTGGAACTAAAAAAACAGGGCGTGAAAGTATCTGGTTGGCTACCATCCAAACGCTTTACCGAGCTACCCGCGATCGAACAGGGATACTATGTTGCAGGGGTAAACCCTTTCCTTTCTCGTACGGCTACAACTTTGATGCGTCGTCGTAAAACCAAGCTTATTGGCGCGCCTTTCCCCATTGGACCAGATGGCACGAGAGCTTGGATCGAGAAAATCTGTTCTGTATTAGACATCGAACCTCAAGGACTAGCAGAGAGAGAAGCAAAGATTTGGGAAAGTCTAGAAGACTACATCAGGCTGATTCGCGGTAAGTCCGTCTTCTTTATGGGAGATAATCTTTTAGAAGTTTCTCTCGCCCGTTTCCTGATCCGTTGCGGTATGTCTTGTCCTGAAATTGGTATTCCCTACATGGACAAACGCTATCAAAAAGCCGAACTGGATCTGCTAGAGAAAACCTGTCACGAGATGGGCGTTCCCGTACCGACAATCGTAGAAAAACCAGACAATTACAATCAAATTCAGCGAATTTATGACTTACAGCCAGATTTAGTAATTACAGGAATGGCTCACGCCAATCCGCTAGAAGCTAGAGGTATCAATACTAAGTGGTCTGTGGAATTTACCTTCGCTCAAATTCACGGCTTTACTAATGCTAGAGATATTTTAGAATTGGCTACCCGCCCAATGCGCCGTAATAATAATCTCAAGGAATTGGGTTGGGATAAATTAGTTAAAGAAGAAGCTAATGTTTGATTAATATAATTTGAATCAAAAAGCGATCGCCTTTAATTAAGCGATCGCTTTTTTTGTTCGTTCTTACTCAACCTTGTTTTCCAAGCAGAACATAACCAAAACTGTAATATTTGGTGCATTTACTTCAATTAGGTCTATATTGAAGTGAGTTTGTAATTATATTTGTCTCGCGATCGCAACTTTATGACTTCTGCTGTAGACGATCTAGTTTTAGATTTTTACGAAAGACTATTTACCAACATCTTTTTCGCTCCTTTCCAAGCAAAAATAAGCGATCGCCGTAAACGCAAGAAGGTAAGCCGTCAGATAGAGGAAGCAGCCGATGCAGCATCAAAGTCTTTAACTCGCTTCTTTGAATATCAAAAGCTAGATGAAGATCGGGCAACAACTATTTTGGATTGTTTTGAGGAGATAGCCAATCTGGTAACTATTGAAGATGCCGCTAATTCTAATATTCCTACAGAAGAAATTGTTGATGACTTACTGACTCACTTACCTTGCCCAGAACAATTACAGTTAACCCACGCAGCAACCTATAGATTAGCATTACATACCATTATTCAAGTCTTGATGCAGGTAGCGCAGGTAATGGCTGAGTGGCAAAAACTCAACTTTGCCGAAACCTTTGAATTAATTCGCAGCGTTGTTAATAAACTCAATGAAATTAGCCGTCAGGTAGAAGCGCAGGGTAAATTCGGGCAAGATAACGCAGATCGAGATTATGAACTGCTGCACCGAGACTATATTTTGCAACGGTTTCATAAGGTAGAAGCTGGCACGGTAAGAATGACAACTAACTTGGATGTTGACTTGCGGGAATTGTTTGTCATGCCCAAAGTGCGAGTTAGGAAATCGAGATTAGATATAGAAGATGCGATCGCTTTTGAATCTAATACTAGCTTGATGAATTTGGATGCAGCCAGACAAAGATTTGGCACTACTCCTCATTATGCCGATCGTGTTGTTATTAATGCTGAAGGAGATACGGAAAAGTCAGAAGAAAACTGTATCAGTGCTTTCGAGCAAGTCACCAATTCAAAATATCCGTTTAACGTACTGGTAGGTTTACCTGGTGCGGGTAAATCGACTTTTTTAGAATGGTTACAAGTAAAAATTGCTGCGGTAGAAGAAGTATACGAACTTAATGGCGAGCAAGCAATTCCCTTATTACTTAAAGTAAGACAACTCGATCCTTTAAATTTATCTCAAGGATCGACATTGATTGAAAAAGCTACAGCCAGTAAAGATCGAGCGATTGTAATGCCTTCCAACTGGCTAAATCGACAAATGACAGCAGGAAGAGTTTTATTTATGCTCGATGGTTTGGATGAAATCGAGCCAGAATTGCGGGATAAGCATTTAATTCCTTGGTTGCTACAGCTACAAGAATCCTATCCTAAATGTGATTATCTTATTTCTTCTCGTCCTGTGGGCTATCCCTTTGGAATGCTGAAAAAATATAAGTTTATCGAATCAGAATTAGTCGATTTTAATCCAGAGCAAATCCAAACCTATACTCGTAACTGGTGTACTGCGGTACGGTTGGCAAGAAATGAATTAGACACTGAAGCTAGACGAGAAGGCGCGATTGACGGCGATAAAATTGCCCAAGATATCCAACAATCTCCTTATATCCGCGATTTGGCTCGCAATCCCCTGATGTTGTCGGCAATTTATCTGGTTTACTATTTTGAAAGTGGCAAACTACCCGATGACAGAGCTATTTTATACAAACTATGCGTCGAAGGATTATTACACCATTGGGATAGTCGTCGCGGAATTCATTCTGAGTTTAGCTTCAGCGAGAAATTACGGGCATGTCGCGAAGTCGCTTTAGCCATGCAAGCTGATGACAGTGCGGAATACGAAAGCGAGAAAGTCTTAGCAATCTTTACCGATGTTTTGCAGGATGCAGAAAGAGCTAGTCAGCTACTAGAACATATTCGCTATCGTACTGGTTTATTATTGGAACGTCGCCCTGATATCTTTGGTTTTGCTCACCTTACTTTTCAAGAATATTTAGCAGCAACCGCAATTCATGAAGGCAATAAATTAGGCATTACACCACAACAATTAGTTGTCGAACATGACGATAGCCGTTGGCGAGAAGTTATTGCTCTTTATGCTGGTGAAGCAACAACTCCCGCAGTTAGAGAATTAATTGAAGGTTTAATTGCTCAAAAAGATACTGTTTCGTTAGGCGAAGTATTAGCTGATGTTTATTTTGCAGCTAAAGAAGATTTGAAACAAGATGTTAAATTAAGAAAAAGGGTGATTGAAAGAATTGCGATCGCACCTTTTTCTCTCAAAAACTGGAATGTCAAAGTACTAGAAAAATTTTCTAAAGAAAATCTTACAAAAATTGTTAATCATTCTATTGGTAGAATCAATAGTAATATCTCTATAAGCTATGCATTTAACTACCTAATAAAAAACAAAAATATTGTTAAATTTGAATTACTTGAAAACAAAATAAAATTATGGATGAATCTAAATTCAGAACAATTAGATGAGTTAGTTTATATAATCCATTTAACAGCTCCATCTGATGTTCTATTAAGAATAAGTAAAATGAATAAAATTTATGAATCAGATGGAGCTAATTTTTCTAATTTTCCATATGAAAAAATAAATATTCAAGCCGAATCAGCTCTGATGGCTATTGCTTCTCGTTTCAGGAAAAAGACTATATTCAATATAACGTCTACAGATATAGAATTATTGGATATATTGGAATATATTATTGCAACAATATTTATTTCAATAGAAGCAAAGATAGATAGAATAAATTGCTTTTCAAAACTTTTTATCTCTAAAGTCAATAAATTAATTGAGTTTTTAGAGACAGTATCTTGGCAACCTCTAAATGACAATAAGCAATTGATTCTCAGTAGTTTATATGAAATCGAAATTAAGCTTAAAAGCTCATTGAATAATAGAAAAATACTTGATTCCAACTTTTGCTCAATTAATGATTCTATTGAGTTTATATATCGTTTTACATCCTTAATAAAACTAAATGAGTAATCAAACCAAAATATCACCTGCTTTTGAACCTTTCCTAGCTGAAAGTGATACAGAAGGAAAACGAGATGCCATTGTAATTTATAAAACCCCACCCCTAGAAGGAATGCCATTGCGGGGGCGGTTGCGGGAATTAAGTAGGCGTTTGGATGCGGTTAAACAGCAAGCAGCAGAGCGTAGAGAAATTGAAAATAGAGTATTCAAAACCTATCAAGAAAATACTCGCGATTTAGGTTATGCAGATGAGCCTTTGTCAACGACTCCCATTGCTTCTAATACTTTACCCGTAGCTAAAGTCGAAGTTACCCGCGAAACCCTTACCGCTTTGGCTTCTCAAGATGAAGTAGTGGCTATTTTACCCAACCAAAAAATAAAACTAATCGAGCCGAAAAAAATCGACTACAACGAGTTATATAGCAACGAAAAAACTACTGGCTACACTTGGGGTTTAGAACAATTAGAAATTCCTCAGATGTGGGAAAAAACTAAGGGAAGAGACATCAACGTGGCGGTATTGGATACGGGAGTATATGGCGATCATCCTGCTTTGGCTAACCGAGTTAAAGAATTTGTAATTATCGATCCCTTAGGTAGAAGAATTAGCACCAATCGCTCTTTTGATGCGGGGCAACATGGGACTCATGTTTGCGGTACAGTAGCAGGAGGTAAAACGGAAACTGGGGTATCGATTGGCGTTGCACCCGAAGCTAACTTATTGGTAGCTGGGGTGTTAATTGGCGATGCTACTCTCAAAACCTTGTTTGAGGGAATGGCATGGGCGATCGAGCAAGGAGCAGATATTATTAATATGTCTCTTGGTTTGACCTACTATGAACCTTTATTCGCTGAATTTCTAGAAATATTAGTCAATCAATACGGTATTTTGCCTGTAGTCGCTATTTGTAACGAAAATCACGGTAATACTAGTTCTCCTGGTAATGTTTATAATGCCTTTTCTGTGGGTGCAGTAGAACAATCTTCCATTTCTACCAATGGTTTAGATGTGGCTTTCTTTAGTAGCGGTGCGAGTCTCACTTTTCCTGGTACGAATAATGCGTTAATCCACAAACCCGATATCGTCGCACCAGGAGCGCAAATTTATTCTTGTATTCCTCCAGAGCAAAGAGCTAATGGCATTACTCAATATACATATATGGATGGTACTTCTATGGCGACTCCCCACGTTGCTGGTGTGGCTGCGTTGTTGATGGCGGCTCAACCAACTGCTCCAGTTGAGGATATTATTAAGGTACTGAAAGAAACAGCAATACATCCTCAAGGTAAGGAATTTTGTCCCGATAACCGCTGGGGATATGGATTAATCCAACCCGTTGCTGCTCTCCAAGCTCTTACCAGCTAGGAGTAATTATGATGAATGACTCTTCCAAGCAAAAAATCAGCCCCGAATTTGCTGCTAAGTTAAACAGCTATCCTCCCACAGCAAAGGTAAGAGTTATTGTGCTGTTGCAGAGTGCTAGCCAACAAAATAATTCTCACCGTCAAAATCGGCAAGAAAGAAAGGCTGCAATCCAAGCAATGCAAGATTCGGTAAAAAAATCTTGGCAAATAGTCGATCGCCTGATCGAAAAATATGACGGCAAAAAATCAACCAATCAACCCGATGCTCTTGGCTCTATGGCAATTGAAATCACTCCTTCTGGTGTCAATGCTTTAGCTTTATCCGATGCTGTCAAAGCAATTGTTGAAGATCAAAAAATTCGCTTTCTGTGAATTGAAAAAATATAAGTCGCGATCGCCTTAGATATTAGATAATAGAGCGATCGCTTTTTTATAGGTTGGAGAAAATAATACAAGGATATGTTAGACAGTAATGGAATTAGGAGACAAGAAATTCATCAAGTTTCCCTGAATGGAGATATCGAAAAATTAAAACTATTATTAAAAAACAATCCGCAATTAATTAATGCCAATGGCTGGATGGGAGAAAAGCCACTACACTGTGCTGCTTGTAGTAATTCGCCTGAATGCGTTGAATTACTTATCGAAAAAGGTGCCGATGTCAATGCTAGAAATGGAAATGGCGCTACGGCAATTTTCAATGCATCAAGGGTTGATATCGCCAAAATACTGGTTGAAAACGGAGCCAGTTTAGACATCGTGGCTAGGTATAATAGCACAGCCTTGAGAAGAGCGATCGCTTGTCAGCATACTGATGTTGTTCGCTATTTGATTTCTCAGGGTGCGGATATTAATTATGTGGCTAAACTTGATTTTAAAGAAACCATGACCGAAAGTGCCTTAAGTCAAATCATACAAAAAAGCCAACCAGAAAAGAAAGATAAAGCATTAGAAATATTAGAAATATTGTTAGAAGCAGGAGCAGATCCTAATATTCAAAATGTTTATGGATCGACAGCATTACATACTGCAAGTCTAAGAGGTTTAACTGATTTCGTTGAGTTGCTACTACAGTATGGTGCAGATCCTTGTATCCGTAATGTAGGAAAGAAAAATTCTTTCGATCTCGCGGCAAACTATCCTGATATTTTAGAACTGTTTGAACCTTACAGAGCTAATTTAAAGCCCTTAGTTGAAATACAGGATAGTCCCGAAAAACTAATAGAAAGATTGTTAAAGATTGGCTTCGTAGAGCGATCGCAACTTATTCCTTGTTCGGAAGCAGAAATCGCTGATTTAGAGGCACGAAATAGAGTAAAACTACCAGAATCGTATAAAAAGTTTCTCAGAATCATGGGTAAAGGTGCAGGACATTTCCTCAAAAGCGACCATTGGGAAATATTTTACTCAGATTTTGATGATTGGTTGGGAGTAGATTTTTACAAAATTCCCGAAGCCGAATATCAGGAGTATACTCAAGCAGAAATAGATTTTTCTCTAAGCATACCCAGTAACTTCTTTGTCTTTGCAACTCGCTTGGGAGATTTTCCTTTGGGTTTCTTTGCTGATGGAAAAGATGACGATCCTGATATTTATTTATGGGAACATGAATCGGAAATAAAATTCTGGGGTAAAACTTTTTGGAAGTTCTTTCAGGAAATGGTGGAGTATTATGAATTTCACTGCGATCCTAATAAATTTAGTAAGACTGCAGTACCTTGGAGTGCCAATTATTCCAAATCGTAATGCGGCATAGCCGCAGCTATAAGCCATAAGCTATAAGCGTATACTTAGGTAAATTTTGGTGCTGGCTGTAGCTACTTTTGACCAGACATAATTCTCAGGTTTGTACCATGATGTATGAAGGTAAAAGAATCTGGGGTGATTTCTCAACCGTGGCTTGAGAGTGGCAAGAGCAAACTATCGTTTGGAGTTGAGATAATAATGCCAAAGAATTTGGGTGGCGATCGCTCGATATGGTCGCCATTGTTCAGCAATGCTTTCTAATTCTGCTTTTTTAGGACGAGTGGGTAAATTTTTGATTTTTCTTACTGCGACTGCAACGGCTAAATCTTTACTAGGGAAAACATCCAGGCGTTTTAGTGCCATCATCAAATACATATCTACCGTCCAGTCACCAATTCCTTTGATGGCGGTTAAAGTTTGCCTAACTTCTTGATTGCTTAAGCTTTCTAAGCGATCTAGATCGAGACGATCGTTAAAAATAGCTTGAGATAATTCCCTGCCATAGCGAGTTTTTTGGCGACTGAATCCCATAGCTTTTAGTTCGGTATCATTCAAACTTAAAAAACTTTCAGGAGTCAATTCTTGCACGTTTTCCTTAAGGCGATCGAAAGTCGCCTTTGCCGAAGCCAGAGATACTTGTTGTTCCAAAATAATCTGAATTAAAGTAGGAAAGCCAGGTTCTCTTTGCCAACGGTTTGGATGTCCCAATTGCTCGACGACTCCAGCTAAGTCGCGATCGCATCTTACTAATTCTTTTATGCCAAGCTGGAAAAGATCCTGATTCATTATTCTTTAAGTAGCCAAAATCCAGCAAACTTTTCGGAGTCTGGAGCGGTTTGTACGGCTAGAAAATGTACTCCATTAGCTTTTTGCTTGGCTACTTCAAATTTTTCCGCTTCTTCGACCATATCTTTACTGGTTAAATTTACCAGCGTCCAGCTATCGCTCAACCCCGTTTCCAATCTTAGCTGTGGCTTTGCCGATTTTTCTGGCATCAAGTATCCCATCTCCAATCCAGACATCCAGGCGGCAAGAGGGGTAGCTCTAGGAGAATAAATAATCAATCCAGGAATTATAGTATCTGGAGTAGCTTTAGCTAAGGAAAGGGAAAAAGATTCTTCAAAGGCAATATCCCATTCTTTCATTTCATCAAAAGCCGAAGCGGGGAGACTAACTAAAGTCCATTTATCACCGCGATCGCCTTTAACCGCATCGGGCAAAGGAATAGGATTTAAAGGAGGGTACTGAACAGAAGCGGTTTGAGCAGTTTTGAGGTCGTACCCTGCTTCCTGGGGATAAAAATCGTCCATCCTCTCATCGATCCACTGATTCAGGGCATAGGTGCGACGACTGGGTAAAGGAGTAATTCCTATATCTTCACAGGCTTTGACAATCATGTTGTTCATCTGACGACGAAAAAAGCGAATTTTTCTGGGAGTCATTTCCGCTTCGGCGATCGACTGTTCGATAGCTTCTTTTAACCACAGAGAATTAACGCTTTTGCTAGAGCAATATTGAGCGTATTTAAATAAAGTATCGGGCGATCGCTCTATATCATTAGGGCTTTCGCAGATTAAAACTTCCCACAGTTTTTTGCCATTTTCATCTAAAACAGGACGCGAGTAAAAATCTAATTCCCAAACTGTGTTGCTCATATCTGTCAATAAACCGTTTTAAATAAGCTCTAGATAATTAAAATTGAACTATTAAGTATATTTACCAGTTTACCGACACGAGGTAAATGTTGAGAGATTTTCCGCGATCGAAATCGATATATTAGTGGCAAGTAGAAAAGCAGCAACATATCGATTGACTACCAAACTACTAACCACAAATTAGCAACTACCTCAACTATTCTGCATTTTGGCGATACCAGTCAATTGTATTTTTCAATCCCTGGCGAAATTCTGTTTCGGCAACAAAACCAAACTCTTCCTTAGCTCTTTGAGTATCCAAACAACGACGAGGCTGTCCGTTAGGCTGGTCTGTTTGCCAGACAATCTCACCTTCAAATTCCATTAAATCGCAGATAGTTTCGACCAAATCTTTAATAGAAATTTCTTGGTTTGTACCCAAATTAACTGGATCGGACTTATCGTATTTTTGCGTGGCAATAACTATGCCCCGCGCTGCATCTGTAGAATACAAAAATTCGCGAGTGGGGCTGCCATCACCCCAAGCAGGTAATTCTTTATCGCCTCTTTGTTGTGCTTCGTGGACTTTACGAATCAAAGCAGGAATTACGTGAGAACTTCGCGGATCGAAATTGTCCTCGGGACCGTATAAGTTTACGGGTAAAAGATAAACTCCATTAAAGCCATACTGTTGGCGATAGGCTTCTAGCTGTACAAGCAAAGCCTTTTTGGCAATGCCGTATGGAGCGTTAGTTTCTTCTGGGTAACCATTCCAGAGGTCGTCTTCTTTAAAAGGAACGGGTGTAAATTTGGGGTAGGCACAGATAGTTCCGACACAGACAAATTTTTCTATTCCTTCTTGATACGCCGCATGAATTAGCTGAGTACCCATCATTAAGTTATCGTAAAATAGCTCGGCAGGCTTTTCCCTGTTTAGCCCAATTCCCCCGACATGAGCAGCTAAATGCACCACTATATCTTGCTCTTTAACCGCTTGCTGGCAATTTTCCCACTTACATAAATCTAGTTCTTTCGATCTGGGAGTGCTAATTTTATCGATAGTCGCTCCAGCTTTACATAATTGGTCTACTACTTGCTTGCCTAAAAAACCGTTACCACCAGTGACTAAAATTTTCTTGTTTTGGAGTTTTAACATATTGAATGATTTAATTATGCAACGCCGAATTCAGTCTATGTTATCTCGCTATTTCAAAATTGTATAAGTTAAATTGAAGGAATTTTCGGTCTCTACATCCGATAGTTAGCAGTCTAGACAAGTAGAGAGTCCGAGGAACGTCCCCGAACTCTCTTTATATGTTGCAAATTGAACGAATTTGAGAGCATTTATCCAGCCAAAGCAGAAATGCCGATCGCTCTTTTCTTCAACAGTTTCATTGCTTTATTTTTGATTTGTCTGACTCTTTCTCTGCTGATGCCACACACGTCACCAATTTGTTCGTAGGTCATAGTTCTACCATCTTTTAAACCATAACGAAGAGTGATAACGTCTCTCTGCTTGGGTGATAAGGTGTGTAACAAGCTTTGAATTTGCGCCTGCATTTCTTGACTGGCAACAAAATCCGAAGGAGAAGCCGAATCGTCTGCCAAAATTTGCCCTAATTCGGTTTGATTATCGTCGATCGCTACGTTGAGACTTTTAGGTTTGGTGATTCTGGCTGACTGAGCCAAAGATCTGAGCTTTTTGAGATCCATATTTAGCTCTTCAGCAATTTCGATGTCACTCGGCTTTCTACCCAGATTTTGCGATAGTTGACGAGTAGCTTTTTTAATCTTGTTTAAATCTTGAGTAATATGAATCGGCAAGCGAATTGTCCGAGCGTGATTGGCGATCGCGCGAGTCATTGCCTGTCTGATCCACCAATAGCTGTAGGTAGAAAACTTATAGCCTTTGGCAGCATCAAATTTCTCGGAAGCTCTCATCAAGCCAATACTACCCTCCTGAATCAGGTCTAACATTGATAGACCGCGATTTTGGTATTTTTTGGCAATAGAGACTACCAAACGCAAATTAGCCTTGACCATTTTTTGCTTGGCTCGTTGCCCGATGCGGATGGTTTTTTGCTCTTGCGGGGTTAGCTCGTCCTTCTCTTTCTCAAGTAAAAGTAACATCGCCTGAATTTGATTGGCTAGCTTTACCTCTTCTTCTGCTTTTAACAGAGGAGTACGACCAATTTCTTTTAAATAATCTCTTACTGTGTTGTTTGTACTAGTTGCCATAGTTTACTTATCTTTTTAGTTGCCCGTTTTACTAACTGTTTTTTCGCTTATTTATAATTTCGATTTATTCTCCCGCAGACCAAGGTTTGAGAAAATCTGGATAGAGGGTAAGACCCCCATCAATGAATAGAGTTTGACCTGTAATGTAAGTAGCATCATCCGAAGCTAAAAAAGCCGTTGCTGCTGCCATTTCTTCTGAGGTTCCAACTCTGCCCATGGGAATGTGACTTTCTACCTCTTGCTTTTTTTGAGGATCATCTGTCCAACTATTGATGGGCGTTGCTGTCGCTCCTGGAGCGATCGCATTGACTCGAATACCTTGGGGTGCATATTCTAGAGCTAAGGTCTTGGTCATATTTTCCATTGCACCTTTACTCATGGAATAGCTAACATACGTTGGTCTGGGGATTATCTCGTGGACGCTAGAAACGTTGATGACGATTCCACCATTTCCTCGTTCTACGAAGTGTTTGATTGCTTCTCTGGCACAGAGATAAGCACCTCGCAGATTAACTTGAATTACCTTATCAAAGTCGGCTGTTTCTAGTTGGTGAGAGGGAGCAGCAGTCTGAATTCCTGCATTATTAATTAAAATATCTAAACTACCCAGTTTTTGAATAACCTCATTACACATCCGAATAATATCGGCTTCTTCAGATACATCCCCCTCTACAGCCAGTTCTTTACCCCCACAACCTTTAACGCACTCGCACATCTGGTCGATTAACTTCTTAGTTTCATCGAGCTTGTCAGGATCTTTGCGGTAGTTAAGAGCCACATTAGCTCCCTCCGTGGCAAAATGAGCGGCTATCGCTTGACCAATACCTGATGTCGCTCCCGTAACCAACACGTTTTTGCCTTTCAAACCTTTCATTTAATGAGTTAAATATATTTTAGTCTTTACGTTAACTACATGCTTAGCAAGTAATGACCTTGTAGGACATCCTTCTAAAGCTATAAATCAGAAATCCTGAGGCTCTCCTCATACCAGAAGAAGCCTCGTGATATTTCCCAGCAAAAGCCGCTTAACTTTTCTCGACTCCGAATAAAGCATCGACAATATCCTTCTCTTGATTCAGAAATAGTTCTTTGTAAAGATTTTCCTTGAACATCATTTGTTGATGCATTTGTACTAATAACTCTTGAGCTTCTTCTTGACTCAACTGTTTCACGCGATCACTAAAAATTCGATGATTTAGCTCTTGTTCCATTGAAAGGCTGTTCTTTAGTCTTTCCATAATTTTTACTTGTGACCTCTTTACTTTTTTCTTATCTATATTGTAAATAAATTTTAAGAGTTCTTGACTCTGTAGAAAGTAGTAATTTCCACAGTTTAAGAAAAAAGCTAAAATTGCTAAGTTTTTAGATTGCATCTAGCTTTAAGCTTGAAGCGCATCGCTTTTTGAATTTATATTCGCATTCTTGGAAATAAAAAGTGTAGCAATCGCACTACACCTTCATCAACGTCGTCATTTTAAGTAGGGTTTATTGAAAAACTTAGATTTGGAAGGCTTTCTGTTGTAAAGCTTTTAGCAAAATACATTTGACTTACTGATAGAAATGTTGAAGCGTGGAGAAAAATCCATCAGTCTAAGTCATGATTTCATCCTTTCTAGTTTTAAGCTCTGTAAAAATTCCCTTGAGAAGAACTTTTCGCAGATCGAGGTGGAAAAGATGAAGTGAACTCAAGATATTCTGTCACAGACATCTAAAAAGTAGATATCTTGTTTGGTTTTAATCTTCTAGCAAGCGGCTCAGCTTGTCTTTTACATCCTGTAGCTTTTGCTCACATTTAGGAACAGTTGCTACTCGAACATCAATTTCTAAGATGTTGTCTAATCGAGTCATTTTTTCCCAAACCTTTGTCTCGGTATTGGATTCGTGCTGATAGCGAAAAGATATTGTTTCGGAATTTACATCAAGAATCTCTACGTTTTTAATCCAGCCATTACTGCTTTTGACATACAGCCAAATATCTGAGTGACCAATTAGCTCCTTAAGTCTGCTTTCCATAAAAACAAATCAATATCTTAATACATTAATAAAATATTTTATCTATCATATGACATATTTTTATAAATTGCACGCCGCTATTTTTTATATCTTTTGATAGATGACAATAACATCAGTTAGGACAGTTAGAGCAGTTAGGACAGTTAGAGCAGTTAGGACAGTTAGAGCAGTTAGGGCAGTTAGAGCAGTTAGAGCAGTTTTAAGCGGTCGATAATTGATTTTATGGAATAACTAGCGATTAATAGTTGACGATGTTAATTCCACGCTCTTTGATTTGCTTTTGCAACCAAGCTTGGAACTGCTCGTTGAGTAAACGTTGGCGGGTTGGTAAGTCTAAGGTTGCAGGCATTACTCGCTCGATTTGAATAATTGCGATCGCATCTGCCATGGGTAAAGGTGGTAATAGTTCTCCAGCAGTTTTATTTTGCAATAATTGGGCGAATGCAGGGGGGAGAGAACCCAATTCTGCTGGTGCTACCATTCCGCCATTTTGTGCTTCCATTCCCTGAGAATATTCCTGGGCTAGTTCGGCAAAAGATTGTTCTTTACTTTGAATTCTAAAATAAAGCTCCTGAGCCAAATCGCGATCGCTAACGCGGATGATTGAAAATGAGACTTTATCGAGCTGGCTTTTGCGCTGAAAGAAATAAGACTTGAGACTGCTTCCCCACTGTTGCTCTTTAAATTTTTCGATCTTCAGCCTGCGGATGGCAATCTCTTTTAGATCGCTTTCGTCCATCCCTTGAAGGCTAGCCCACTCTTGGCATTTTGCTGCTGTGGTCAGTTGATTCTGCTTGCAAAAGATTTCCCATGCTCTGTCGATTTCTTCGGAGGTACATTCAATTTTAGCGATCGCCTCATCTAGAATTGTTTCTTTAATTAGCTGAGGTAGCATTTGGTAGCGTGCTAGTCGGGGGATGATGTCCCAAGCAGTGATTTCTTCGGCTTTTGATTTGATGGCTAAAGTCATTTTGTCTTCCTCTCATTTGTTTTGTTTGCTTACACAAATTCTTATTTCTGAGGCAAATTGGGATATGCAAAAAAGGGCGTTGGTAATTTATGTAATGATGTACGAAATAATTCGTTTTGTAGCTATTAGCTATTAGCTCTCAGCTTTTCCTAAAGGATACCGCTACGCATATAGCTTTTAAAGATTGCGTATTGTCAATTGATGTTGGTATGGATGGTTTTAGCATTACGCATTTACCAACGCCAACTTGTTCACAAAAATAAATAGCAACTAGTTGTAAGTGACTAGTTACTATTTGTGGTGACTATAAAAGTCAGTTATGACTTGTGGGCTGCGTTTTGCGATCGCAGACTGTAGTTAATTTGCGGCAAATTAAGCAAGATTTTGAGCTTTGCTGAATCCAGCTATGATTCCGCAATTTTCGTAAGTAAGCAGACTAATTGAAAAGCTAAAAGCTAATAGCTAAGAGCTAATAGCTTTGCATCAGTTTCATATTTCAAATCAGCAACGCCAGATTCTACTGTACTTCGCCTAAATTAAACAGGAAAGGAACGCCGCCTTTAGAATCGCTTCCCGTAACTAGAACTTTGGGCATTTGCGCGCCACCTTCTCGCCAAGCTTCAATCGCTTCTTTCTGCAGTACGAGTTCGCCACCTTGCGCTCTTAACGTTTCTGCCAAAAGTCTTTGAGCTTCTGCCTTACCCTTAGCTCGGTTAATATCTGCTTGTGCCTGTTGCTCTGCTTCGCGGGCAACATAAACCGCTCGTTGCGATTTTTGTTCGGCAATCTGTTTTTCTTCTACCGCTCTGGCAAATTCTGGAGAGAAGCTCAGATCGACCACACTTGTATCTAGAATCAGAATGCCGTACTTATCAAGGCGATCGCTTAGAGCATTATCAAAGTCCTCTTTTAGCTCGTCGCGTTTAGTAATCGCTTCTTCTACTGTTCTTCTAGCTGCAGCAATTTTGAAAGATTCTTGGGTTTGAGGAGCGATGATCTTAGAGACAATGTTTTGTAGAGTACCCTGTTTGCGACGAATTTCTACTACTTGGATCGGATCTAGGCGGAAGTTAATCGCGAAGCTAGCCTTAAGATCTTGTAAATCTTTAGTAGAGCTTTCAGCAGGGACTTCAAATTTTTGTACGGTGAGGTCATAAATATCCACATTAGAAACTAAAGGTGGACGAAGATGGATTCCCTCTAGTAAAACTCCATCTTGAGCCTTACCCAATACGCTCAATACTCCAGCTTGACCTGGATTGAGAATAACAAATGAGTTAAAACCAAGTAAAACTACAAGAGCAGCAATAATACCACCCAGCAAAGGCTTCCAACTATTTGGTGACTGAGTATTCAATCTGTGTTCTCCTCTTTTTGTATAAAATTAAGTTTGTTATTAGTATTTGAAAGTTTATCGTATTTAAGGATTTAGCAGCGATCAAGAGTATTCAAGACTACTATCAAATCGACGACGATATTGCGACTTCGGGACAGCCGACAATCGAGCAGTTTGAGCTAATCAAAGATGCTCGATATCAGATCGTAATCAATTTAGCGATGTCTAGCTCGACTAATGCGATCGCTAATGAAGGCGCAATTGTCACCGATTTGGGCATGATATATCTTCAAATCCCCGTAAAAATAATATACGATCGGGTAAAAGCTAAATTTCTGATTTGATGGATAATTACCACCAAGGCAACGTAGTGATTATTGGCGGTGGACCTGCAGGATTGGGTACTGCTTTGATGCTAGCTAAAAGAGGCTATAAAAAGATTATCGTCCTAGAAAAAAGACCTTCAGCAGACTATTACGAACCAGATAAGTCTTTTAGCTATCAAATTGATGGTCGAGGTCAGAAATTGACCGATTTGCTGGGATTGACCGATAAATTAGCCACATTGAGCGTTCCCAGCACCGACTTTTATTTTACTCTGATTAAAAAAGATGGTTCGCGCAAAACCTCTAAACTGCCGATCGCCGATCCGAGCCGCAAAACAGCCTACTGGTTGCCCAGAGCCACATTCGTACAATTATTCTACGAGGAGATTGTTGAAAATTGGCAAGATTCAATTCAAGTCTTATTTAAAACTCAATGTAGTGAAATTAAACTAGATGGCGATAATCGCCTAAAGATTATTGCTAGTCAAGATGAAATAAAATATGCTTTTGCTTCTGACTTAGTTGTAGGTTGCGATGGCTTAAACTCAGTCTTACGCCACACTTTACATCAGTGGGAAGCAGAAACTCATCACTTTGCCATGCAGCTATATGACTCTCCTAGTGCTGGCTTGAAGTATAAAGTTTTGACTGTACCACCTCAATTTCCTCTATCAGAACAAGAAGGCGATCGCTCAGAATCGACCATGGCTTATGGTATTCGCTCGGCTTTTAAAGCTCGCGATCAAAGACTGTCTTTAGGTTTTCTACCGTTAAAAGATTCCCAACAAACAAGAACTGCCAACATTATCACCTATCCCGACCATCAGATTTGGCAAAT